>JAUXCL010000052.1 GCA_030618905.1 Bacteroidales bacterium
GAGTGATCTGACATTTTATGATGATTTTATTTTATTTAAACACACTTTCAAGCTATCTCTCCAATAGGGGATTTCTATATCCAGAAAGCTCTTGATCTTGCTTTTGTTGAGCACACTGTAAAAAGGACGATGGGCAGGTAATGGGTAATCCCTGGTATCAACCGGTTCAATTTTGCATTCAATGCCTGATATTTCAAGAATGGCTTTGGCAAAATCATACCAGCTGGCGATACCTTCATTAGAATAATGGAAAATCCCGACACCATTAATTTGCTTATGGTGTGGAATGAATTGCAGGATGGCGTTGGCCAGATCAGCTGCATACGTGGGCGTCCCAACCTGGTCACTGACCACTTTCAACTGATCTTTCTCCTGTGCATGCTTTAAAATCGTTTTAACAAAATTATTACCGTATGATGAATACAACCAGGATGTACGAATAATAGCTCCCTTATCCAGGATGTTTTGAACCTGGGTCTCCCCTTCATGCTTTGACCTGGCATAGGCCGATAAGGGATTGGGTTGATCAGATTCCAGATAGGGCATGTTCTTCATTCCATCAAAAACATAATCAGATGAGACATGAATACAAAAGATGTTTTTTTTCCTGGCCAGTTGTGCGATATATTTTACCGCAATGCTGTTGATCAGAAAAGCGGTTTCTGTGTCTTTCTCAGCCCCGTCAACAACGTTATATGCGGCACAATTCACAATAATGCCTATTTTTTGCCGATTGAGGAAGTCTTCGGTCTGAACGATGCTTGTAATGTCCAGTTCATCCACATCCGTAAAGAAGAAAGTATAATCAGGATAATCCTTTGCCAGGTTCCTGATCTCATTTCCTAATTGCCCGTTAGCTCCGGTTACAAGAATTTGGTACATGCAGGGTGTTAAACTATGGTTTTAAAATATTCAATTGTTTTTTTCAGTCCATCCTCCAGATCTATCTTGGGTTGCCAACCCAGCTCACTTTTTGCCAGGCTGATATCCGGCTGCCTTTTCACAGGATCATCTTCAGGTAATGGTTCGTAAACCAGTTTGGACTTTGATCCGGTCATTTTCAGCACTTTATCTGCAAGTTCAAGGATGGTAAATTCACCCGGGTTGCCCAGGTTTACAGGGCCTGTGAACTGATCACCGGTATTCATCAGCCTGATGAAACCTTCGATCATATCATCCGCAAAACAAAAACTTCTTGTCTGCGATCCATCACCATAAATAGTAATATCCCTGCCCTGGAGGGCCTGTACGATGAAATTAGAGATTACCCTTCCATCATGTGGATCCATCCTCGGGCCATAGGTGTTGAAAATTCTTGCAATTTTAATCCTTACCTGGTTTTGCCTGTGGTAGTTGACAAACAATGCTTCAGCACATCTTTTCCCCTCATCATAACAGGCCCTGTTGCCTATCGGATTTACATGCCCCCAGTAATCTTCTGTCTGGGGATGCACCTGCGGATCTCCATACACTTCACTGGTAGATGCCTGAAGGATCTTGGCTTTAATCCTTTTTGCCAGGCCAAGCATGTTAAGGGCGCCAGCCACCGACGTTTTAATGGTCTTTATTGGGTTGACCTGGTATTGAATTGGTGATGCAGGACAGGCAAGATTGTAAATTTCATCGACTTCGATATAGAAAGACATGGTAATATCATGGCGGATCACTTCACAGTAAGGATGATTCAACAGATGGATGATATTCTGTTTATTGCCGGTGAAATAATTATCAACGATAATTACTTCGTTTCCTTCATTTAATAGCCTCTCTGCTAAATGTGAGCCCAGGAAACCTGCTCCTCCGGTGATCAAGATTTTCTTTTTCATACGTTGATTTCTGATCCAAATATATAAAAACCGGACGGGATATCTGTCAGGTAAATGTTATTTTTCAAATGATTGTGGATTATTCGACCCGATACAGAAATATTCAAAGCCGGCATCCTGAAGCTCTTTTTCTTCATAAATATTCCTGCCATCAAAGATCACAGGGTTTTTTAACAAGGCCTTCATTTGTTGGAAGTCAGGAATCCTGAATTCCTTCCATTCAGTGACCAGCAAAAGGCAATCAGCATTATTTAATGCCTCATAAGGATCAGTAACATATGTGATCTTATCTCCAAGTATCCGTTTTGCTTCCTTAATGGCTACAGGATCATAAGCCTGTATCCTGGAACCTGCTTTCAGGAAAGAATTGATCAGTACCAGTGAAGGTGCTTCTCTCATATCGTCTGTTTGAGGCTTAAATGATAATCCCCACATGGCGATAGTTTTATTTTCCAGGTTTCCATCGAAATAATCAAATGCCTTCTGAAATAAAATCTCTTTCTGGTCTTCATTCACATCTTCAACCGACTGCAGGACCCTCAGTTTATAACCATATTCTTCGGAAGTCTTGATAAGGGCTTTTACGTCTTTTGGAAAGCAGGATCCGCCGTAGCCAATACCCGGATAAATAAATTTAGGTCCTATCCTTGGGTCAGAACCTATGCCTTTTCTCACCATTTGCACATCTGCGCCTATCCGTTCACACAGGTTCGCAATATCATTCATAAAACTGATCCTTGTGGCCAGCATAGCATTGGCTGCATATTTGGTCATTTCAGCAGAAGGGGTATCCATGAAAATAACTGGATGACCATTCAGGGTAAATGGCTTGTATAACTTGCGCATGATCTCTTCAGCCCTTTCAGATTCCAATCCGATGACAATCCTGTCTGGCTTAAGGAAATCATCTATTGCAGCTCCTTCTTTAAGGAATTCCGGATTAGATGCCACATCAAATGGAATATCAGCACCTCGTTTGTCCAGTTCTTCCTGAATGGCTTCCCTGATAATTTTCGCAGTGCCAACCGGTACAGTACTTTTCGTTACTATCAGTAGATAATCATCCATATTCCTGCCAACTTCTCTGGCCACATCCAGCACATATTGCAAATCAGCACTTCCGTCTTCATCAGGAGGCGTTCCAACAGCTCCAAAAACTACTTCACAACCCTGCAACGAAGATATCAGGTCGGTTGAGAAATGCAAGCGTTCCTTAGCCACATTTCTTTTCACCATAGCTTCCAGCCCCGGCTCATATATTGGTATGATGCCATGCTGCAGGTCTTTAATTTTTTTCTTGTCGATATCAACACATGTAACATCAATGCCAACTTCTGCAAAGCATGTCCCGGTAACCAATCCAACGTACCCGGTACCAACTACTGTTATTTTCATAGTATTGAAATTTTATGCACAGCGATTATTCCGCAAAAGTAAATAAATTACAATTCTAATGTCAGCTTTCTTTCACAACTCATCGATGGCATAATATGGCACACCACTCCCTGATTTGAGTCAACGGATCACATATTTATGCTCATCTGCTTATAATATATAGATAATTCCTGTTGTGAAGCAATATATACATGGGATAAACTGGAATTTCATACCCGTCAATTAGACATCCCCGATTATTATATAGAAATATATATTCACAGTTGACTTAATGCTGAAATTCTTAGCGGGAGCTGAGTCAATCACTCATCGCATGATCGTTGAATAACACAAGTTAATTGACCTTTCCTGGTTAATAATTATATGCTTTGGTGGGACCTGCTGGTAGGAAATGCAGGTCCCTTTTTTTTCCCCCCGATATGTTTTAACAAGCTGCAAAATTAGCATTTGAAACAACAAATGGTATAAATTGAATACTCAGCGGGATGTGGGCACCTTAATCATGCTTGTTGATGAAAACCTACCTTTTATCAATTGAAAATTCCATCTTGTAAGTTGATCATATAGATTTATATATTATGTGTTTAATTTCATTTCCAGTTAAATGAGATCAAAAAGTCTAATTAAAAATTTAAAACGATGAAAAGAATATTCACCCTCACACTGCTACTTGCAATTGGGTTTTCCCTTAATGCACAAACTGAAAGAGTTAAGATCCCTGCCTCGGTGCAGTCGAATTGCGTTGATAAAAACGTTCCGAGTGGTACTATTGACCAGGGTATACTGAATAACGGTATAAGCCAGGAGTCAAATACACTGAAGAATGAAGATTGGACAGAAGAAGCGATTGGAGAAACCCAGTACGACCTGCAATCAAATTATTCTATGCAACACCGCATATATCTGCATGCTGACCAAACGATCTCTGCTGTTTGGACAAGAGGCATGGAAGCAACATCATTCCCTGACCGTGGTACCGGGTATAATTATTATGGCGGAACAAGCTGGCATGAGTACCCTGTTGAAAGGATTGAATCTATGCGCTGTGGCTGGCCTTCCATTGCACCTTTTGGATCAAGTGGAGAAATAGTCATGTCACATACTGGCAATACCAATGGACTGGCGATCAATATAGCTGATAGTAAAGGGACGGGAATCTGGACAGAATCCTTTTTAATTGGTCCGGCAGGTCATGAGAAAATCGAATTCCCAAGGCTTGTTACCAATGGACCAGACAGGACATATTTACATACAATTTATATCACGGCTCCTGTAAACCTGAATGGTTCGCCTTACCTGGGAATTGATGGCGCATTGCTTTATGCAAGGTCACTTGATGGCGGGGCTACCTGGGATATCAAAGACCAGCAACTGGATGGTCTGACTTCAGGTGAATTTACTTTTATCAATGGCGATGTATACAGCTTCGCTGAACCCAGAGGCGAAACACTTGCCTTTGTAGTGGGCAGCAAATGGAGTGATCTTTTTATCATGAAGTCAGAAAATAATGGGGATGACTGGGAGCAGATCATGGTATGGGAACATCCCTATCCTTTATTTGATTTTGATGTTACTGTTACCGATACCTTCTTTACAGCCGATTCTTACAATGCAATTGCCATCGACAATGGTGGAATGGTCCACATTGCATTCGGGCTCACCCGCGTACTTCATGATGAAGTTGGGGATACCTATACAGGATTTCCACTCTACGATGGTGTTGGCTACTGGAACGAAAGCATGGAGCCCTTTGAAAGCTACGATCCCTTGAATACATTAAACCCTGATAATTTGGAGGAAGATGTAAACCTGATTGGCTGGACGCAGGACATCAACGGCAATGGAACGATCGACATCATCGGCGATGATGCAACAGCATTTGGTAATTACCGTTCAGGATTTTCTTCCATGCCACAGCTTCTTATCGATGAAGCGGATAATATTTTTCTCCTGTATTCTTCGGTGACAGAGACATTCGCCACAGCAACACAAAACTACAGGCACCTTTGGATGCGTGTTTCAGAAGACAATGGAGCTACATGGAATGCTGGTTTTACTGACCTGACAGGAGATGTTGGGCATATCTTTTCAGAATGTGTATTGCCTTCTATGTCGGCTTCCAGCGATGATTATTTGCATATCATTTACCAGCAGGATACAGAACCCGGGCTGGCAGTAAATGGTGATGAAGATCCTTATGGTGATAACCTGATGCCATATATCAAGATTCACAAACCAGAAGTTGTGGGCATCGATAATCGGGAGTACAATAGTGGAAATACTTCATCATTTGCCACACAAAATTATCCGAACCCGGCAAGGGAAATGACCAGCATCAATGTTCATCTGAACAATCCGGCATATCTCACCCTTGAAATTTATGATATGACGGGCAAAAAAGTAATGTATACTGATCACGGACAGACCAGCCTGGGTGTACATAAGATTGATTTAAATGTCGCCAGCTTGTCACCTGGTGTCTATTTCTACAAAGTAAATGCCGGTGCACAAAGCGAGACATTTAAAATGCTCATTAAATAACGTTCTTTGCAAGTCCTTTATAGAAGGCGAAATAATCCTTTTGAGCTATGGCGGTTTGCGACACAGACCCCATAGCCCGAAAGCTAAGCTTAATAGTAAGGGGCTCTCTGTGGGTGGAGGGCCCTGTTTTTTGATATCTGATATCTGATTTATGATATCTGATATCTGATTTATGATATTTGATTTGTTATATTTGTGAAACTATTAACATTAAATGGGATTTACCCCTTAACCTTAAAACCAGGCCAAATGAAAACCAGCGTACTCTTGTTTATGAAAAAGAAATCTTTTGGATTGCTTGCAATTCCTGTCATGTTACTTGTCTGCCTTTTGTATATTCTCCCGGATGCTTTGCAGAATGAAAGAGAAGCCTTTGAATCATTCATAAAGAGCGAGGTGCAACAGGCAGGGATACCTACTGCAACGGAACCGGATACTAAGGAGAAATTTGCTGATCAACCTGATATGGCTGCGATGCAGGACTATCTTGTAACGATGGATCCGAAATTGAAGATGGTTCCAAAACATCGTCTGAGGACAGCTTATGATTACCTGATGCAGTTACAGGATGATCAAAGTGTAAGAGGATTCGGGGATAACCTTTTATGGGAAGGCACACCCACACGGATGGGAGGAAGGATGCGGGGCTTAATGTTTGATCCGAATGATCCAGGCGGTAATAAGGTATGGTCCGGATCTGTAACGGGTGGCCTCTGGTACAATATTGATATCACCAGCCTGATCTCGAGCTGGGAGCCTGTGGACAATTTTTGGGACGATCTTTCAATCAGCTGCATTACCTATGATCCCAATAATTCACAAACCTTCTATGTGGGAACAGGTGAAGCTCCAACAGCTATAATCACATACCGGGAATCTTCCGGTATTGGTATGGGTATCCTGAAATCAACTGATGGTGGGGAAACCTGGTCAGTACTGGGATCGACAGAAGACTTTGCTTATATAACTGACATCGCTGTCAGGGATGAAAATGGAAGCAGTGTTATCTATGCCGGCGTGGTGTCAGGAAGGTATATGGGATCTCAACACCAGAGTGTTCCATCTGATGGTCTATATCGCTCTGTTGACGGAGGTGCAAGCTGGGACCAGGTCTTGTCTAATATACCAGGAACCGGTACACCTTATGCACCTTCAGATATTGAAATCACATCCAATGGAAAAATCTTTGTTGGTACCATGCCAAACCTGGACCAGGAGGGTGGAGCGGTAATCCTATACTCCGATCATGGATTGTCGGGCACCTGGACTGGGTATGAAGATATTCATGACGAAATTCTTAACGAGCCCGAATATAATGTTCCGGGCAGGGTGATATTGGCCAGTGCAGCATCCGATCCAAATTATATTTATGGAATAATTGGATCAGGTAAAACAACATATTTTACGGCTTACCATTGCTATCACATAGTCCGTACCACAGATGGAGGAGATAACTGGGATGAAGTAAACACCCCACCTATAGTAAATAACAGGAACTTTGCCTATATCTCATGGCATGCACTGGCCGGGGGTGTTGATCCTAATCATCCTGAAACCTTGATCGTAGGTGGACTGGACCTTTGGAAATCGACGAATGGAGGGATCACCTGGGATGATATCTCAGACTGGTCTTTAATGTATAGTGGAGGTGGTACCCGGTATGTGCATGCTGATCACCATTTAATCGTTTATAAGGCAGGCTCTTCTGATGAAATCATTTGTTCTACTGATGGAGGTGTATTTTATACATCAACAGGTTCATATGCACAGCCTTCTTTCTCGGAAAAGAATGAAGGTCTCAGTACCTTACAGTATTATTCCTGCGATATTCACCCTGAGGCTGGTAACCCGAATAACATAGGTGGATTGCAGGATAACGGGACCCTTCTATACCAGGGGGAGACACTGGATATAAATGACATGATCACCGGAGGGGATGGTGCTTATTGCTTTTTTGATAAAGATCAACCTGAAATTTGTATCTCTTCTTACTATTATAACTATTATATCTTTCATGAGGTAAGCCCCGGTGGTATTTACAGCAATTATTTTGATGATTTTTACTATACCGGTTATTTTATCAATCCGGCAGACTATGATTCTTATAACAATACACTTTATGCCAATGGTGCATACTGGTCGGATTACAATCAGAATACCCTGTTAAGGATCACCGGTATCCCGGATTATCCCGATGGAGAATTATTGGACATTAATACTTCGAGTGATGTGGCTTTTTCACATGTAAAGTTTTCTCCGTACTCCGAGCCAAACTCAGCCACCTTGTACATGGGCTCTATGTCGGGCTTACTATACAGGATAACGGATGCAAATACAAGTCCTTTGGTTGAAGAAATAGGTGATGAAGACTTTCCGGTAGCCACCATCTCTTGTATTGCCCTTGGTGGTTCGGAGGACACAATTTTGGTGACCTTTTCAAACTATGGGGTGTCTTCCATCTGGCAGAGTTATGATGGGGGTGTTTCGTGGACAGAAAAGGAAGGAAACCTACCGGATATGCCGGTCAGGTGGGCCCTGTATCATCCTCATAATGCTTCAAATGCCATGTTGGCAACGGAAACAGGAATATGGACAACAAATGACATGCTTGACAATAATGTTAACTGGGAGCCACAGAATGATGGACTGGCCAATGTCAGGATTGATATGTTAAGACTCAGGGAAGCCGACAATATGGTGATAGCTGCAACCCATGGCCGCGGGATTTACACAGCCGAATATGGCTATAATCCTCCAACTTCTGTTCCCGAATTGAGCGATATGGATGTCAGGGTATATCCTAATCCAGTTCAGGACTATGTTAACATCAGTATTGGTGAAAGTATATCCTCTAAGCTAAACCTGAGAATTACGGATAATTCAGGAAGGATAATTCGGGAAGAAACATATTCGGCTATTGAATCAGGAAAAAGAATTCAATTGAATATGGCTTCGCTGCCAGCAGGGGTGTATCATTTGACCCTGGTCAATGGTGATATGCAGTTCTCAAAAAAGTTAGTTAAACTTTAAGACTATTTGACGATTGTCGGTTGGACGATTTGGCGTTATTCGATTTAATTTAAACTGTCAAACCGAAAACCGCCCAACCGACAATCGCCAAATCATTTGTTTTCAACAACTGTTCCCTTAACACGTAATACTACCGGCTCATCAATGCCCTGGATGCTGACCCGGACGGTTTTGTGAAATGGGCCAATTTTTTTGGCATTATAAGTGACAACAATTTCACCTTTCCTGCCTGGCTTGATCGGCTCTTTGGTATATTTGGAAGTTGTGCAGCCGCAGGAGGCCCTGACATTAGTAATGAGAATGGGTTCATCTCCGGTGTTTTTAAAAATGAATTCAGCAGCCTGTGCCTTGTTCTTTTCAATCTCTCCAAGGTTTATGGTTATTTTGTCCCACTTAAGCTTTTCCGGCCCTTCAGATCCGGGGTTTATTGTTTCAGCGTTCAGCTGGAATGAAAAAACAATAATGATCAATGTTGAAATAAGTGCTTTCATAATTTTACTTTTTAGTTATAATAAATTGGTTGATTTGATTGATGACCAAATATACGCTTGAAATACCCGCTATCTGGTTAATGAATTCATAATGATTGTTAATGCTGCGTTAATGAATTGTTAATGTCTTTCATATATCCACACAATTTTATAACTTAGGGCTTGTGAAAAGACATACTATACAATGGGTGGTATTCCTGGGTGTTGTTGCCATTATAGGGATTATCACAGTGCAGATTTATTTTGTGATGAATACGCTGAGTATCAGGGAAAAACAGCTGCATCAATCGATTAATATTTCACTCAGAAACGTAGCTGATGTTCTCGCTGAATATAACGGCTCCACATTACCGGTTGAAAATATCATTTACCACTATAGCTCCGATTATTATATCGTCGACCTGAATGATGTGATCGATGCGCAAATCCTTGAATACTATTTAAAGGCTGAATTGCAAAGCAGGCATATCAACCTTGATTTCGAATACGCAATCTATGATTGCTTTAATGATGAGATGGTCTATGGAAACTATGTTTTACTTTCCGAGAAGCAAAAGAAGATCAGTTCCAGGCCTGAATTGCCAAAATGTGAGGAATGCGTTTACTATTTCGGTGTCAAATTTCCCGGGATCAGGTCCTATGTGCTGAGCCGGATGGGTATCTGGTACTTTTTCTCCGCCATCTTACTGGTGGTGATCATCTTCTTTGGATATGCACTTTTTGTAATTCTCAAGCAAAAGCGCCTGGCAGAAGTACAGAAGGACTTTATTGATAACATGACCCATGAATTCAATACGCCCCTCTCCTCATTATCGCTTGCTGCGGACATCCTGGTTCAGGAAAATATAGCAAAGGAGCCCGATCGATTGAATCAATATGCCAACATTGTCAAAGAACAGAGTGGGATTCTGAAAAACCATGTGGAGCAGATTCTGCATCTTTCGGTGGATGAGAAGAAATACCTGCATATTCATCCCGAGGAACTGGACCTTCATGAACTTATCCGGGAAGTTAACGATATGGTAAAGGCAAGGGCTGATATGCAGGAGGGCAGTCTTAGCCTGGCTCTGGAAAGCAAAGATGCTACAATTAGAGCAGATCGCTTTCATTTATCCACTGTCCTGTTCAATATACTGGACAATTCGATCAAATATACCAAAGGCCCTCCGGATATCAGGATTGAAACGAGTTCATCACCGGGATTGCTGAACTTATCCATCATCGATAAAGGCATAGGGATCAGAAAAGATCATTTGAAAAGCGTATTTGATAAATTTTTTCGTGTTCCTACGGGCAACGTGCATAATGTCAAAGGATTTGGTTTGGGTTTGAGCTATGTAAAAAAAGTAATTTCAGGACATCATTGGAAAATTAAAATCGAAAGTGAAGAACAGCAGGGAACGACTGTGACCATAACCATTCCTGTTAAATCAAAAAGATCATGAAACCAGGTGCCAGAATACTCTATGTGGAAGATGATGAGACCCTGCAATTCATAACGCGGGAAAACCTTGAGAGGAAGGGTTATGAAGTCATGATCAGCAATGATGGCAGGGAAGCATGGGACTTATTTAAGTCACGCAAATTTGATCTGTGCATCCTGGATGTCATGCTGCCAAAACTTGATGGCTTTACCCTGGCTAAAATGATCCGCGATACAGACCAGGATATCCCCATCATTTTCGTTACTGCTAAATCATTGCAGGAAGATAAAATTGAAGGTCTCATGCTGGGTGCAGATGATTATATTACCAAACCATTCAGCCTGGAAGAACTGGCCCTCAAGATTGAAGTATTCCTGAAAAGGTCAAAGGTGATTCCACAAACTGTATCCGATCCGGGCAATATCCGCATCGGTAATTACATACTGGACCAGAGTAACCTGACGATCAATGATGGTAGGGAAGAGAAACGCCTGACTTACCGTGAAGTGGAATTGATCCGGTATTTTCATCAAAGGGCCGGGAAGCTGATCCCAAGGGAACAGATCTTAACGGATGTTTGGGGAGAAAATGATTATTTTGCGGGGCGCAGCCTTGACGTTTTTATCAGCCGTCTGCGAAAATATTTCAAAAATGATCCGGGAATCAGGATTGAAAACAGACATGGGATAGGCTTCGTATTCAAAGTTAAGGAATAATCCTGCCGGCTTTATCCGGCAGGGGATAATCCAGCTTCAATTCATAGAAACCAATGCTGCCCCCTGAAATTTCAATATGGACCCTGTCAATATTCCAGAGATAGACTTTCAATTTCCAGGCCTCTTCAGGAATGTTATCCATTAGCATGACATTCATTAAATGGCTCCTGCCTGCACACCATGAAGATTTTAACCAGTCGAGGGCAAGAAATTCATACCGAAGAGTTTTATGCTGCTGCGTGACGGCTTCAGCTACTATCCATGCTCTCAGCGGGGTTGCAGGACTAAGTATTTGCATGTCTATTGTGAAATAGATGGTTTTACCCGCCAGTTTACTGCATTCACCTTCATAAAAACCAACAAAACCTATGCTGTCCGGAATCTTAAGGGGGCCGACCTTCGTGCTCAATAAAAGTTCTTTGCTAAGTGATGTCTTTCGTTTGATCAAATACAAACCTGATGTTCTGTCGTAATCGAGTGAATCGTAGTAAGTCCTCCATCCTGCAATCTCTTCGGCCCTGGCTATCTGATAATCCGTTTCGAGGCCCGGGTAACCGGAACTGAATATCTGCGGATAATGGCCCCCATCCTTAAAGCAAAGGTAAGACCAGCAAAAATGCCTTAAATGGTACCCGCCTATTGTCGGAGGGTAAGCTTCCGGATCATATGATTCATTGATTTTATCATAATAGCGTTGTGGTATTTTATCGATGGGCCATATCGCTGCCCTGGATAGATTTATTGAAAAAATAAAATCGAGCGGCACCAGCAGCATAGGCAGCATCAGTATCAAAATCAGTAATTGGCTTTTGAATTTGATGCGATCCACCAGGAAGATAAATGCGGAGAAAAGGTAAAAATAGAGATACATACCTGTCCGGTCAGCCGGATAATTCACCTTAAATATTAAATTGAGTAAAAATGTGGCCACTATATTGGCAATCAGCAAGTAGAAGAAAATGAAATGGGGGTCGTCAAAACTTTTTATTGCCGGTTTTTTAAAGGCGACAAACAGAAAGATCAGTACACTGATAATAAAAATGATGATGACAAGCACCCCTGCTACGCCGCTGTTAAGGCTAAAAATGAATTCAAGCTGGGAATTAACGGTAATATCCCAAAATCCCGTTGATGCGCCATAATAGAGTAAATTCTTTTCTTTCAGTATAAAAGATAGATAAGTGAAAATAACAAGCGGTGCCATCCCCAGGAAAATAACAACAATAAATCTGAATAGGGTGGTCAATAATTTTTCAGTTTGCACTGACAGCAAGGCTTTAAACAGGAGCAGTGTGATGATAATAATGGCAGTATTGACCAGGGTTAAATTGGCGGTCTGGGCAAAAAATATAAACACCAGGCTAAGCACATAATACTTAAGCCTGTTTGTTTTGAATACCTGGAACAGGTACCAGATGGCACCGGCAAGAAGGGCCATTGAAATGCCATATCCCCTTGTATAGGCAAAGAACTCCATAAATCCATGTGCAAAGCATGTGGCAAGAATAAAAGCCCAGCGCATGAGCTTCCATGATAATGATTGTGATATCCGGTAGATAAAATATAAATAGACCGGGAAGGATAGCAGGTTAGCCATTCTCAGTACCACTTCACTGCTGCCAAAAAGCTGGTAGAAAATAATGCTTAAGAAAGAGTTAAGCATATGGTTGTTGGCATCCCAGTGTGCATCGAAAGGCAAATACCTGCCCATGTGAATATAATGAAAAAAAGTCGCCACTTCATCATGCACCAGGGGAACGTAAATTGCACGGAGAATCAAATAAATGAACAATAAAAGGCCAAGAATCAGGACGATTCCAGTGTTGATTTTTAGGTTTTTGAATAAAAGCATAAAATCATATAAATTTTAAGGGCTAAAGGTAGGGATATTCTCGTCAC
>JAUXCL010000129.1 GCA_030618905.1 Bacteroidales bacterium
AAACCCTTATCTATTGCTGAAAAAATATTAAGCATATGAAAAAATATGTCTTGCTACTATTAATTGGATTTATATCACTGCAAGCTGAGATCTACTCGCAAACTGTAGTGGTTACTGATGACCCTGCTTATACTACAGGGGAGGCATCAGCTGTCATGGATGTCAAATCAACCAATGGCGGGTTTTTAGCCCCCAGGATGACCCAGGCGCAGCGCAATGCCATAGTAAGTCCGGCTACAGGTTTACTGGTCTATCAGACTGATGGAACAAGTGGGTTTTATCAATACGACGGCTCTGCCTGGTCCCTTTTGACAGGTGAAAGTAGCGTATGGTCAACTAACGGAAATGATATTTATTATAATACCGGGAGTGTGGGTATTGGTACAAATACTCCGGCAGAGGAACTGGAAATCGTTGGCGATATTAAGATGGGCGATGCCAATACTGCATTGATCACCGCTTCAAAGGAATTGGTGCTCATGACAGAAACAGACATTTATGGCCCTTCCATTTTGCGATTAAGAAACAGAACAGGTGAAAACGGTGCCATTTTTGAAACTACCGATGCGACAACCACTTTAGTTGACTTTATTTTTAAAACTTCTACCGTTCAAAGAAACTTCAGGTTTGAAGCACGGGCAACATACGTCAGGACCGGCATCCCCTCTTTTCATATTGGCGGAGTTAGTCCCGATGATCCGGTACTTTCCATTGGTGATAGCTATGCTGCCTTTAATGCAGATGTAAGAATCGGTGATTATGTGACACCCGCTTCGACACTCGATGTCAATGGGTCGCTTTCTTTACCGGTAAATACACTGGCAGGAAATTATACGCCGGATGCTGATGATTACACGCTCTTATGCAATACCGGTACTATGAATGTTAACCTGCCACTGGCTTCAACTGTAACGGGACGAGTTTACGTAATCAAGAAAATTTCCGCTTCGGCCGGAACCATTACAATTAACCCCGCTGGAAGTGAAACAATCGATGGAGCTGCTACAGACACCTCCGTTACTGCTCAATGGGACAGCGTGATGATACAAAGTGATGGCCGTAATTGGTTCATTCTTTCAAGGAATTAACAGGGATAGAAAGGAACAATGATAAGGGAGTTTACCATAAAATCCATTTTGCTGTTGATAGGCCTGTTGCTTTTCACCTGGTCGACTCATGCACAATGGCTTACTGGCTATTCCTTCAAAAAGGAAATAACAATCCTGCCAAACCAGATCCCCAATAATGCTACTTTAACTGACTTCCCAATGTTAATCGACATCACCGGATCATACCTGCTCACAACAGGTAACGGAGGGGATATCACTAATGCTAATGGTTATGACATCGCCTTTACTGTTGATCATACAACAGCTCTCAGTATCGATATCATATATTATGAAGGTACTGCCACAGGGGAATATAAAGCCTGGGTTAAGGTGCCTTCCATCCAGGATGGGACAGTGATCTATATGTACTATGGAAACGCCTCCATAAGTTCTGATCCATCTACATCTGCTACCTGGGGAAACAATTATGAAGGTGTATGGCAACTGGATAACGACTTTAACGATGCTTCGCCCAATGGCCGTAATGGAACAAACAATGGTTCTGTTAATGCGGGAGGTGTCATTCAGGATGCACAGGATTTTGAATATTCAGATATGACTGATCATATTGATGTTGGGAATTTTAATGTGCCAGGCTATGCACTGACCATTTCTTCCTGGATTTACCTGGAATTAGGCGCCCCGGGTGATGGTCAAATATTAGCCAAAGCGACCGGTGTTCAAAATCCTTTACATCATTATGCCCTGAGCGCAAGAAACGTAGGTGTTAACTATAAATTACGTTTTCGCCTTATAACTAATGGGGTTTTATCTGTTGCGCAATCGGGAGGTAATATCAACTCTGGAGGTTGGTATTATGCCAGTGCAGTTTATGATGGAAGCGATATGATGTTGTACATTAATGGAATTCAATCTGGTTCACTTGCAAAAACCGGCCCTATAATTGAAGATAATACAGTTGCGACCTATATTGGCAACAACCCTGGCCCGGATATATCACCATTTGATGGAATCATTGATCAGGTGAGTCTATCCAGTGCTGCCCGATCAGGTGATTGGATACTTGCCGAATGCAATAATCAAGGTTCTCCTTCTACTTTTTATTTTGTTGGGGCACCTATTACATTTAATGGTCGGTTCATTTTGCCTGTAAACTCATATTTATTTACAAATAATAATAACATTGTGCTGTATGGATATTTGGTAAACAATGGCACACTCACCCATAATGGAGGGACAATTATTTTCGCTGGAATAGACCAGGCAATTAGTGGGATTTCGACAACAGAATTCAATAATATTACAATTAACAATAGCAGTACAACTAATATCTTTACTGCAGGTCAAAGCATTAAGAGAATTCTATTTTGTGATGGTACACTGAATGCAGGTGGCAACCTTACTCTGCTTTCCACCCCAACACAAACTGCCCTCATCGATGGTACCGGCACAGGGAGCATTTCAGGAAATGTGACCATGCAAAGATACCTGCCTTCCGGCTTTGGGTATAAATATTTTAGTTCTCCATTCCAGGCTGCTACAGTCAGTGAATTTGCTGATGACATGGATCTCAGTGCCACTTTCCCTACTTTTTATGAATATGATGAAAGCAAGACATCTTCCGGTTGGGTAATATATACAACGGGTACCAACCTGCTCAATCCCATGCAAGGTTATGCTGTTAATTTTGGAGATATTTCAGCTGCTAAAACGGTAGATGTCACCGGTGCATTGAATGATGGGACTATGCAAGTTTCACTCGATAACAACAACAATACATATACCCTTGGCTTTAACCTGGTGGGTAATCCTTACCCTTCACCCATCGATTGGGATGCCGGCAGTGGCTGGACTAAAACCAATATCGATGATGCTTTATACTTTTTCAAGGCAGGGATTACCAATCAATACACTGGTACCTATAGTACATATATAAATGGCGTGTCAAGTGACGGAATTGCGGATAATATTATCCCTTCCATGCAGGGCTTCTTTGTTCATGTTACGGATGGCAGTTATCCGGTTACAGGAACCCTGGGCTTCAGTAACAGCATCAGGACAAACGACCTGTCTCCTGTATTTATTAAGTCTTCCATGTGGAACCCCCCACCGTTGATCAGAATTGCAGCCTGCTTTGCTGGCAATGAAATCATGAGCGACCCGGCAGTTGTTTATTTTGATGAAGAAAGCACAAAGTTATTTGATGGTAACCTGGATGCCTTGAAGTTAATGAACACTGATACCCAGGTTCCTAATTTTTATGTATTTACACCTGATTCACGACAGCTTTCCATCTCTGCAATGCCTCACCCCGGTGATGAAGTAAGCAGGATTCCCCTGGGTATCAAAACAGAGCAGGATGGATGGGTGAATTTCCGCACAGGCAGTAAGGAACAGATGCCGCAGGATTTGTACATGTATTTTGTAGATGCAAAAGCCGGAGTTACATGGGATTTGAAAAGTGATTCCCCATACGATACCTACCTGGATGCGGGTGAACATAATTCACAGTTTTATCTGATTTTTTCCCGTGAGGAATGGAAAAATCCTTTTGAGGCCGGTGAATTATTTACGGTACACCGTTCAGGTTATCAGGTATGGGTTGTGACGAATTTACAGTTTGGAGAATCAGGAATTCTAAGGATGATCAATGCCCGGGGACAGGTAATCTGGGGAAAAGAAGTTCAGGGTAATGAAAAGGTTTACATTAACTCCCCGGTAAGCAGTGGAATATACGTAATCAGCCTGTTTTCGGATAAACAGGTTTTTTCGAAAAAAGTATTTTTGCAATGAGAATAAATTTTGAACAAAATATTATGCGCCATCATAAGGCATTTTTAATACTTGTTGTTACAGGTTCGATCATGCTTTTTTCCCAGTTTTCTGTGATGGCTCAGGAACATCCGCCCAGGCCGATAAATATTACTTTTGGCCAGGGCATCCAATTTGGCACTTTTTATCATGGACCTTTAGGTGGCACCGTCGTTGTGACTACTGATGGTACAAGATCAAGTACCGGCGATGTCTTCTTGTTTGGGTTTACCTCATCCCCACTTACTTTTTTGATAGATGCCAATCCCGGAACCATTATTTCAGTGCTTCCTATTCCGCAGGTTACCTTAACTGGAACTACAGGTGGCTCAATGACAATGGACATTGATTCTTCAGATCCGATAACCCCATTTGTGGCTACCACCAGTTCAACACAAATTCGTTTTGGAGGAACACTCAATGTGGCCAATCCACTCGCCAATCCACCCGGCTCCTATTCTGCAACATTTTTCGTCACTTTTAACCAGGAATAAAACCCCTTTTCCAAAGTACTTTTCCTGATTTTATCAACACCTGAAAACTTCTGCTAATCAGTCGTTCTGGCTGTTTTTCCCACCATTATCTTGATTAATAATTTTTAACGGTAAGCTGATTTAAATTACATTTATAATCGTATTATTTTAACTTAACCAGGTTATTGAATTGCTCCGCATGGTAGGCAGGCTTTTAAAATGCATTTTTAGATGCCTTGGGAATGTTGTTGTCAGGATCAAGGCTAGGATGCGTGTCCCCCTGCTTCTCGTATTATTATTCCCTTTCACCAGCTTTTCCCAGCAGAATCAGGACTTTTATGAGATCTCTGTTTTTTTCAATGTGCAGGGCTATGGAGGTGTGGATATCCCGGCTATGATCACTGATAATAACGATGTATACTTATCCGTTACAGATGTTTTTGACTTTTTGCGATTACGGAATACAGCGAGCAGGGGATTCGACTCAATTTCAGGGTTCTTTATTGACCAGCATGTAGAATATCTCATCGAAAGGAAAAATAACCGCATTATCATTCAGGATAGGGTTTTTGACCTCAAACCTGATGAGATGATCCGGACGGAAACCGGGCTGTATCTTAAAACGCCTGTCTTTGGCCAGGTGTTTGGATTGGTCTGCACCTTTGATTTCCGGCAACTTATGGTTACCTTGAAGACAGAACTGGAATTACCCTTGATCAGGGAAATGAGACAGGAGCAAATGCGTTCAAACCTTAATCGCCTTAAAGGCGAAGTCAAAGCAGATACATCCATTGGACGCTCATACCCGGGTTTCCATTTTGGAATGGCAGATTGGAATGTTTATTCTAACCAGACCCTTAACGGATTGAACGACACAAGGGTTAATCTTACATTAGGGGCCATACTGGCTGGTGGAGAAACAAATATATCACTTAACTATAATAATAATTCCCCATTCATTGAAAATGAACAGTACTACCTGTGGCGCTATGTGAATAATGATCTTAAATTCATGCGCCAGGCCATGCTGGGTAAGATCCCTTTTAGCTCCACTTCCACCATCTGGGAACCTGTTGTCGGAGGATTGATAACCAATACTCCAGCGAGTTACAGGCAGACATTTGGTTCTTACACCGTAGCTGAATATACACAACCCGGCTGGGTTATAGAACTCTATGTGAACAATGTATTGGTTGATTATGTGCAATCAGATGCTTCAGGTTTTTACCAGTTCGAGGTACCTCTTGTTTACGGCAACTCTGCCATCACCTTGCGGTTTTATGGTCCCTGGGGAGAAGAACGCATTGAAGAACGAACAATAAATATTCCTTTCACATTTTTGCCTCATAAGAATATGGAATATACTGTAAGCGCAGGACTCATTGAAGATGAAGAACTTAGTAGATACTCACGTTCCTATGCCAACTATGGATTGACCAGAGCCATCACCGTTGGTGGAGGAGTTGAGTACAATTCATCTGTTATTTCAGGAACGACCATGCCCTTTGTGAATACATCAATCAGGCTGCCGGGAAACCTGCTGGTATCCGGAGAATACACTTATGGCGTTGTAGGAAAGGGTATTCTGAGTTACCAGTCAAAGAAAAATGTATTTCTCCAATTGTATTATTCGCGGTACAACAGAGATCAGACCGCTGTTATCTATAATTACCTGGAAGAACGCAAGGCAGTATTATCCGTTCCAATCCGTGGTCGTAAATTTGGTGCCTATTCACGCTTAACAATTGCAAACCAGGTTATTGTTCCGGGCAAGACCTGGACAAGGGGGGAGTTGCTTTTTACCGGTAATATTTTTGGTATCAATACCAATTTCACTACCTATGGTATTTTTTCAGAGTCGCATGCACCTAATGTTTACAGTGACCTGTCACTTGGGTTCAGGTTTAGTCGAGGCTTAACCATAATTCCCTCAATACAGTATCAATATAACCAGGGTGAATTCGTATATACAAAATGCCGCCTGGAATATCCCCTGGTAAGATACGGCTTTCTGACAGCAACTTATGAGCAGAATTTCAATACAGAAATGCGAAGTTTTGAAATTGGTTTCAGGTATGATTTCTCTTTTGCCAGGGCCAGCCTTTCAGTTATGCGACGTAATGAAAGGACCCATATCTTTTCATCCGCAAACGGTAGTTTCATCTATGATAAGAAATCAAAATACCTGGGTGCGCATAACCGTGCCAGTGTAGGAAGGGGCGGACTTGTCATTGTACCCTTCCTGGATATGAACTTTAATAATACCTATGATCCCGGGGAACCCAAAGTATATGGCCTGAACATTCGCATTAATGCAGGAAGAATTAAACGAACTGATCATGATACCACCATCCGTGTATTTGATTTGATGCCATATACTACATATTTGCTGGAACTGGATAAAAATAGCTTTGACAATATTGCCTGGCAGCTGAAATATGAGACCATAAGCATAGAAATGGATGCGAATAAGTTGAAAAGGATTGAAATCCCCATTACTGTTATGGGTGAGGCCTCCGGTATGGTTTATCTGATCAGAAATGGCAGGAAAAGAGGACAGGACCGGATCATTGTGAACATTTTTGATATTGACTCTTTAAAAGTAGCACGGGTGCTGACAGAATGGGATGGC
>JAUXCL010000092.1 GCA_030618905.1 Bacteroidales bacterium
ATGCCAGAGCTGCCGCCTGGTCATATGTATCAAATGTGGAAAGGCACAATGCTGTATTTGGCAATAAAAGACCGCCTATTAACCCCGAAAAATTCCTGGTTGGATTAAACCCATATCAAGACTGATTATGGCTCAAAGAAGATTCTTAAGGGATGTAGTCGGTGTGCTGAACAGCAATGTTTTTTCACTGGCATGCGGTATTGGGGTGAGCATATTACTGACCCGCATCCTGGGACCTGAGGGCTTTGGTTTGTATTCAGCGATTGCCATTATTCCCATCATCGTCGTGAGCCTGACGCATCTGGGCATCCGCGGAGCATCAATATTTCATCTGGGGAAAAAATTATATAATGAGAGTGAGCTGGTCTCGACGGTCATGGTTTTATTGATCTTTTCCAGTACTGCAGGGATCATCCTCAGTATCATTGTTTACTATTTTTACCAGGAACCGGATTTTAAATTGCTGTGGATTGCCCTGATCCTGTTGATTATCCCTGCCCGCCTGGCCATTATCTATATCGGTGGTGTCTTCCTTGGAAAAGATGAGATCAAAAAAGCCAACAACCTGAACTGGATGACCAACCTGGTCCATCTGGTATTGGCGATCATCCTGGTTTGGCTCATGGATATGTCCATACTTGGAGCAATAATATCCATGCTTGTCTCCAGTATATTAATAGGGGGATACGCCATCTATCAGATCACCAGTATTTTTGATGTCAAACTCAGGATTCACAAAAAAATCATTGTTGAGTTATTGAAGCTTGGTGTACTATTTTCAGTTGCCTTCTTTTTTATACAGTTGAATTTCCGGTTGGACATCCTCTTATTGCAAAAATTATCATCCGAGCAGGAAGTGGGGATCTATTCCCTGGGTGCACATGTTGCAGAATTATTATGGCAGATCCCCCTTGCCATCAGCATTGTGGTCTTCAGCAGGACTGCCAATATCGAAGAAACAGAGCTCATGGAAAAGCACACCGGGAAGTTGCTCAGGATCACCTTTTTGCTGGCGGTCCTTGCCGCCGTGGCGATATTCATCACCGCTCCCTACATTATCCCATTTGTTTTTGGGGCTGAATTTATTCCAAGTGTCAGGATCATCCAATACATTTTACCGGGAATCATCCTGATCGTCATTTACAGAATCCTGAGCGGACACCTCGCGGGATTGGGAAAACCTCAGGTAACAATTTATATCTTTGCACCTGCACTGGTGATCAATATTCTGCTGAACTTGTTGTGGATACCTGAATATGGTGGTAAAGGTGCAGCCATGGCCACCAATATCAGTTATGCCCTTGGGACTGCTGGTTATTTGATTGCCTATTCAATCATATTAAAAATTCCGGTTTATGAACTCATCAGGTACAGGAAAAGTGATTTTGAGAACATCCGGGAACTATTGGATTTCATAAAAAGGCTTAAGCCCTGACCACAGGTCTGGAAAAGTAATATTATTATGCAAGGGATAGTTGATAAATCAGCCCATTCAAATATAGAAGTCCCATTTCTGTTTATCGTCGGCAGACCAAGGTCAGGAACCACACTATTACGTACCATTTTTGATGCTCACCCGCATGTATGTATTCCTCCGGAATGCCACCTGATAATAAATCTCCACCCTCACTATGGGAAAATTCGTCAATGGGATGAAAAAACAATACTTTCCTTTTATGACGACCTGAAAAAGCAATGGTTATTTGATACCTGGAATATTAAGGGTGAGAATTTGCGTTCGGATTTACTTAAGATGGCTGGTGAGAATACTTTTGGCAATATCTGCAAGCTGGTCTATGCCAGCCATGGATCCCTTTTTGATAAAAAAGAGATCAGGCTCTTCGGTGACAAAAATCCAGGATATGCTATCTATACGGAAAAGCTCTTGAAAATATTTCCAGAAGCAAAATTCATTCACATCATCAGGGATTATCGTGACAATTATGTATCTGTCAGGGATGTGGACTTCGAACTGCCAATACCGTCCCTGGTTGTGGAGAAATGGAAAAGCTTCGTTAAGCGGTTTAACAGGGCCATGGAAAAGCACCCGGAAAATCACAGGGTTATCAGGTACGAAGACCTGGTTAATGACCCTGAATTGCACATACAACAATTATGCGAATTCGCCGGCATTTCATTCATGCCGGAAATGCTTGAATTTCACGAGAAGATGGATAAGGTTGAGCAAAGCAAAGCCTATCAGATGGTAAAGAAATACCATCAGAGCCTGATGCACCGGATCAATACTGGAAGGATAGGTCTCTGGCAAAAACAATTAAGCATTCAAACAGTAAAGATCGCCGACATTACTGCCGGTAAAACTGCAGAGCTGGCCGGTTATGAACGAAAATACAAGAGTTTCAACCCAGGCATCTATTTATTGGCACTGCCAGGGATTATGTATGCACAACTGCTAATCCTTCTGACTAAAATCGTCGATCGCTTCCCCTACAAACTCCGGATGAAGATCTTAAATGAATGGCCCTGGAGGATTGCGAAGTTTTACCTGAGGGTTTTCAAACGAGATGCCATCTAAACCCACTATTCAAGCACCTTTTGGATCGAAAATGGGGGCTTTTTATTCTGTACCAAGTAAATCCTCGACAGGTATCCGCCAATGATCCCCAGGCTGAAGACAATAATGCTGGTGGAAAAAAGAATGGTGACGATCAAAGAAGTATACCCTAACGGAATATCATACAGAAGCTTTCTCAGGATGAACTGGATACCGAGCAGGAAGCTTATTAATGAAACTATAATCCCACCCCAGACCATTAATTTTAATGGTATGTTGGTATAAAAATATACCAGGTCGGAGATCATATTGAAAAGCTTCTTCCTGGAATAACCAGACTTGCCGGAAGCTCTTTTGTGATGATCAACAAGCACGAAAGAAAAGTCTTCCGTGTACCATAACAATACTTCATCAATGAACATAAAATGGTTTTGATGCCCCAGCAATTTTTCAACCAGATCCTTTTTAATCATCCTGAAAGAAGATCCCTTACCGATTCCTTTTAATAAAAGTTTCGAGGTCTTCTTCACAGATGCACTACCTATATTTCTTATCCTTGAATGCTGCTTCTTGTTATACAAACCATAAACAACATCCGGGTCTTCGGTCTCTGCTGCCTCGATTAACTTTTTGATCTCTTCCGGAGGATTCTGTAAATCATCATCAATAGTAATGATATGGCCCCCATTGGCAAACTGGAAACCACAGATGCTTGCATTGTGCTGTCCATAATTCTTATTCAGCTTGATAGCAGTAATTTTATCAGGGAACCGGGATTTTAATTCTTCAAGGATATCCCAACTGGCATCCTGTCCGCCATCCTCTACAAAAATGACTTCATAAGACTTGTCCAGCTGTTCAAAAAGCCTGCTGATCCTATCAAATAATTCCTTTAAGGTACTTTCGCTGTTATAAACCGGAACGACAACAGAATATTCAACTTGTTGCATGCTCGAAGGATTTGGTATTACACAAATATAATTGTTTTTTGACAGCTTTACTGCAATACACCTCCCATGGGAATATTGCTACCCGATATCCAACGGGATTCATCGGATAGCAGGAAAATAATGGCATTAGCAACATCACGGGGCTCTCCTATGCCATGAGGGTACTTTTGTAAATACTTTTTGATGCTGTCTTCAACGATTTCGGGGTTGCCTTCTTTAGCAGGATCAGTCAGGATAGGAGTATTTACAAGACCAGGAGAAAGGCAATTGGAACGGATGCCTCTGCCGACCAGCTCAAGAGCCAGAGACTGTGAATAGGCTTCCAGGGCTGCCTTTGCGCTTCCATACAAAGCCCCGCCGAAATAAGGGTATTTAGTGGCCACAGATGATAAGAAAATGACTGAAGCATCATCTAATAACTTTTTCCGGGATAATATTTTTCCGCTGAGTAAAACCGGGGCTTCGTAGTTGATCTTAAATAGCCTTTCAACATCTTCCTGGCGAATGAACTTCACGGGAGTTGGCCCAACAATACCGGCACAATGCACGATCCCGTTCAAAGCAGGAATTGCTTCTGCCAGCAGATCAATTTCATCTTCAATAAGCAGGTCGGCACTGATCATTTGATGTACATCCCCGCTCAAACTTTCAAAGGTTTCCTTCAGCCTAACGGGATTTCTGCCGGAAATAACCACTTTCCCTCCATGCTGTGCTATCTGCATGGCTGCTTGCCGGCCGATGCCGGATGATGCACCGGTAACAAGTATTGTTTTTCCTTTAAGATCACAAAAACTCATAGGCTAGGATTTATATTCAATGATTTCCGGGCAGCATATTTTATTGGTTTCCAGAAGTACAGAACCCCATGAAAGGCCAACCCCAAAACCGGATAAGATGAGTTTCTTTGGCCGAGCTTCCAGGTCCTGCCTGATACATGCTACCATTGTTAAGGGTATGGAGGCAGAACTGGTATTCCCATATTCATGAATTGAATAGGGGTATTTTTCTGCCGGTATCTTCAATTGCTTCCTGACAGTCTCATTCATCAGCTTATTGGCCTGGTGCATAACGAAATAGTCGACCCCTGCAATCTCAAGGTTTTGGTTTGCCAACAAAATTTTAACATTAGAGGCTACCTCTCTTAATGAAAAATTGAACACTTCAATACCATCCAGGGCAATATGTAACTTGTTTCGCTCTATTCCCTCAGCAATCTTTTTATAAGTAAAAGAGCTCTCCGGGGATGCAAAGTTCCTGATCCCCCCATCAGGAATGATGATCGCTTCATAACCAGATCCGTCAGTTTGCAGGTTGAAGGCCATGGCAGAAGCATCCGGATTGTACTCTATGCCTGTCGCCGACCCTGCATCCCCAAACAATGGGAATGTACTTTTGTCCTTGTAGGATGTATTTTTTGTCGAAACATCACCTACCAGGAACAGGCCTTTTTTGATCTGTCCTGAGGACATGAGGCTGCCCATTACGGATAAACCATACACATAACCGGAACAACCCAGGCTGATATCAAAAGCCATACACTTTTTGGAAAGGCCTAATTTTTCCTGCAAGATACCGGCTGTAGCCGGAATAAGATAGTCCCTTGATTGAGAAACAAAAATAAGCAGTTCGATCTCCTGCCGGTCCCACTCTAATTCATTAATGAGCTTTTCTGCAGCTACCTGACAAAGATCAGATGTGGCAGTATCCCGGGCAGCAACTCTTCTTTGTTCCACCCCAACCATTTTAATAAGGTTTTCCCTTTCCTTTTCTGTAATTAAATCGTAATCCTTGATATGATATATCTCAGACGGAACCGCAGCAGCGATGCCTGCTATTTTGATATTGGAAACAGAAAAAACGGCCATGTATATTGATTATGAGGCTTGCGATCTTGTATTGACGATATTGTAGAGTTCCTGGACAGTCTTTGTATTCACCAGGTCTTCTGCATTGATCACCACACCATACTCCACATTCATATGTGCAATCAGGATCAGGGCATTGATTGAATCCCAGGTAAAATGATCCTTGATCACACTCATAGGTTCTAAAATGCCTTTCTCAAGGTCTTCAAACTCCTCTTCCACCTTGGAAATAAACTCTTGTATGGGTATCATAGTAAAATCCAATTTGCGTCAAAATTACACTTTTTTAACGATTACGACAAATGTAAGCGGCACTGCCGTATGATATACGATTTTATAGCTACTTTTGTTTAATAATTGCAGTTTTTACCATTGGCCTATGTCAATAAAATCAACAGCGAAAAGAAAACTTTTACTCATCAATCCGCTGAGTACGTACAGGGAAGGATTGATCCTGCACAGCCATGTGATCTACCCCCCCATTGGCTTAGGGATCGTGGCAGCATTGACCCCGGATCATTGGGAAGTAGAGCTCATCGATGAAAACTTTGAACGTTTTAGCTTCCAGGATGCTGACCTGGTCGGAATCACAGCGCTCACCTCCAGCGTTACCCGGGCTTATGAACTGGCAGACATCTACCGTAAAAAGGGGATTCCAACAGTACTTGGTGGCATCCATGCTTCCATGGTACCGAAAGAAACAATTGATTTTGTGGATGCCGTTGTGGTTGGTGAAGCCGAAAGTGTATGGAAGCAGGTTATTGCTGATGCTGAAAATAATTCTCTTAAAAAGATGTACCATGGTCAGCTCTTGCCATTCGAGAATGCTGTATGGCCTCAGCGCAATATTTTTCACTCTGAATATCGCTTTGCCAGTATCCAAACTACCCGTGGCTGTCCGATGAAATGTGAATTCTGCTCAGTGCACACTTTCAATGGCAGCAAATACCGGGTAAGGCCAGTAAAGGAAGTGCTTGAAGAACTGGAAAGCATCGAACAGGAAAAGATCTATTTCGTTGACGATAACCTGATCGGTTATGGCAAGAAGTCATTGGAAAGAGCAAAGGAATTATTCAGGGGCATGATCGACCGGGGAATTAAAAAGCAATGGTTTTGCTCGGCTTCCATGAATTTTGCCGATGATGAAGAGTTATTGGAACTGGCAGCAAAGGCTGGCTGTGTCATGGTGCTTTTAGGTATTGAATCAGAGAGGATAGACCAGCTGGAGGAAACGAATAAAATGCTTAACATAAAGATCGGCATTGATCATTACGATGAGGTCTTTAAAAAGATCCATAAATACGGCATCAGTGTTTTGGGTGCCTTCATTTATGGCCTTGAGTCAGACACCCCGGAGACAATGGCGCAACGCACGGAATATATAAATAATGCTGATATCGACGCCGTTCAAGCTACCATTCTAACTCCCTTACCAGGAACTGTTTTATACAACAAGATGCTGAAGGATGGCAAAATTATGCATGACAATTATCCGGCTGACTGGCAATATTATGACTTTGTGGATGTGGTTTTCAGGCATACTAATATGGACCGGGATTGTTTTATGACCGAGGTGAAGAAGAATTGGGATCAGCTCTATAATGATAAGATACTGAAGAAAAAATTCCTTAAAACCTTAAAACAAACAAAAAGCCCGCTTGCCGCCATCTGGTCATATGGATCCAACCTTCAGTACCACAACATGGTTTATGAGGGGGAAAGACCAAAGAAATTCATCGAGGATATTTTTGGGCTTGGTGATGAAAACAATAAGGAATTGTTGCAATCCAGTCCTTTCAGATAATATAAAGTGGGAAAGAAGAGAAAAAAACTGTTGTTGGTTAACCCGGTAAACAACCGGCGAAAAGGCCTGATGCTGGATAAGCATTCAATATATCCCCCTTTGTCCCTTGCAGTAATTGCCGCACTTACGCCAGGTCACTGGGATGTTGAAATCCATGATGAAAATTTTGAACCTTTTAAATTTCAGGAAGCTGACCTGGTAGGATTTACCTCGCTTACCGCCACCATTAACCGCTGTTATGAAATTGCTAAAGAATACAGAAAAAACAAAATACCGACAGTTATTGGGGGCATTCATGCTTCTATGCTTCCGCAGGAAGCCGGGCAATATATCGATGCAGTAGTGATCGGAGAAGCCAAAGAAATCTGGTCAAAAGTCATTCATGATGTTGAGCATTCCCGACTTGAGAAATACTACAGGGCAAAGTTGCCTTCAATGGTCAATACACCTTCTCCCAGAATAGACCTTTATCATCCCGGGTATGAATTCGGCAGTGTGCAAACCACACGCGGTTGTCCTATGACCTGTGAGTTCTGTTCCGTACACACATTCAATGGCAGTAAATACCGACTGAGGCCGGTGGATCAATCCATTAATGACTTCGCTGCCCTTCCCCATGAAAGGGTTTATATCGTTGATGACAACTTTGTGGGATACAGTAAAAAGGCCAGAAATCATGCAGTTGATTTCTTTAAAGGAATCGTTGAACGGGGTGCCCAAAAAAATTGGGCAGGATCTGCATCGATGAATATCGCAGATGATGAAGAAGTACTGGAATGGGCTGCAAAAAGCGGTTGCAAGCTGGTATTCCTGGGAATAGAATCTGAGCTCATCGATCAGCTTGAACAAGCCAATAAATATGTCAATATAAAAATTGGGGTTGATAAATACCGGCAAGTCTACGATATGATCCATAAATATGAAATCAATGTGATGGGCGCATTCATTTATGGGCTTGATAATGACACCCCGGAGACCATTTATAACAGGACAAGCTATATCCTGGATGCAGACATTGATATCATGCAGGCCACCATCCTGACCCCTTTACCTGGAACTCATTTATATAATCGCTTCAAAGAAAACAATCAATTGCTCTATACTAATTATCCGGAGGACTGGGAACGCTATAATTATATTGAAGTAGTATTTAAACCTCAAAAAATGTCAGCTGATGAATTTCAGCAATCAGCGTATGAAAACTGGGAAAGGCTTTATGATCTTCAAAACCTTAAGAAAAAGTTCCTCAAAACCCTGAAAATCACAAAAAACCCTACAACTGCAGTATGGGCCTTTTCATCGAATTTACATATGCATAATTCTGTTTTTGAGGATGAACAGAACTTGCTGGATTTGCAAAAAATATTCCCTCAACTACTGGATAAAATCGAATGAAATGGATAAGCCTTTTAGAAATTTGATTGAACTATTTGAATTCAGGGCTAAAAATCAGGCTGATGAAATATTATATATTTTCCTTGAGGATGGAATTCATGTTCATACCCAAATCACATATGG
>JAUXCL010000231.1 GCA_030618905.1 Bacteroidales bacterium
AACCGGTTCAATACCGGAGCTGGTCTGTGTACAAATGCTCACGCTGCCTGTGGGTGCAATGGTAAGCATGGCGATATTTCTGCGTCCATACTTGGCCATATCTTCATAAACCCCCGGGGCACTTTCCTTGATCCTGTTGATAAAGGGATTGTTTTTTTCTCTTTCAAAATCAAAAATGGGAAATGATCCGCGCTCCCTGGCCAGGTTAACTGATGAGCGATACACTTCAATTGCAAGCAGCTTATGCACTTCGGTAGAAAAGTCGATTGCTGCCTCGGATCCATACCTGCAGCCCAAAGCAGCCAGCATATCACCTTCTGCAGTAATGCCAATACCTGTTCGTCTTCCTTCCAGGGTTTTTTTACGAATACTTTCACACATATTCAGCTCTATACTTTTGATATCTATCGACTCCGGATCATTATCGATCTTGGCAATGATCGCTTCGATTTTTTCAGCTTCCAGGTCAATGATATCATCCATGATCCTTAAAGCTTTACGTGAATGCTCTGTAAATTTATCAGAATTGAACATCGCCTTTTCTGTAAACGGGTCATCCACGTAGCTGAAGAGATTCAGTGCCAGTAAACGACAACTGTCGTAGGGGCATAGGGGAATTTCTCCGCAAGGGTTGGTCGCAACAGTTTTAAAGCCAAGGTCTGCATAACAATCAGGGATAGCTTCATTAATAATGGTATCCCAAAATAAAACACCCGGTTCAGCCGAAGCCCAGGCATTGTGGATGATCTTTTTCCACAGATTACCGGGATCGATCTCCTGTTTAAATTTTGGATTTGGTGAATCGATGGGGTATTGCTGGTTATATGGTTTATTTTCGATGACAGAGTGCATGAACTCATCATCGATCTTTACAGAAATATTCGCACCTGTAACTTTCCCGGCTTCAAGTTTTGCATCGATAAATTTCTCAGCATCAGGATGCTTAACAGAGATTGTAAGCATCAGGGCTCCGCGACGTCCATCCTGCGCTACTTCCCTGGTCGAATTTGAGTACCTTTCCATAAATGGGACAATACCCGTTGAAGTCAGGGCAGAGTTTTTGACCGGGCTGCCGGTTGGTCGGATATGCGAAAGGTCATGCCCAACACCTCCACGGCGCTTCATAAGCTGAACCTGCTCCTGATCAACCTTAAGGATACCCCCGTATGAATCTGAGTTTCCCTCGTTCCCAATTACAAAACAATTCGAAAGCGAAGAAATCTGCATATTGTTTCCAATACCTGCCATGGGACTGCCCTGAGGTACAATATATTTAAAACCCTTGATCAGATCATAGACTTCATCCGCAGTTATCGGGTTTGGGTATTTCTGCTCTATCCTGGCAATTTCATTGGCAATGCGCCAATGCATATCATCAGGTGTAAGTTCATAAATATTGCCATCACTGTCTTTCAGTGCATATTTATTCATCCATACATTGGCAGCCAGCGTATCTCCTTTAAAATATTCTGTAGCCTTCACCAATACTTCTTCGTGGGAATATTTGTTCAATGATTTGATTTGGGTTTCAGTATTTGATTCTGGCTTTTGATCTTCAGTCGTCACATTGGAAACTTTCTCTATTTCTTGTTTGGTCTCAAGCTTAACTCTTTTCTCGAGAACCTCATCGTAAAAATTTTCTTCCTCCTGCTCTGTTTCTTTGCCAACATTGACAAAAAGATCATTATTCAGCTCCATAAACTAATTTTTGAAAATCTTTTAAAACTCCATCCTCCTATTTTCCAACGGCTTGTAATTTAAGAAGGGCTTGTGGATTTACTTCACTAATATACGCTATAATACAAGGGGTGAATTAATTATTTATTAACACAAAGTCGTTGAAAAATCATAAACGGTTGAGGGTTCACACTGTAGGGTCAGAATTTTTTTTTATTAACAAATTTTTAATAATTTTTTAACTCTGGCTTAATGTTTGGCAAGCAATTTTTAAAAACGCTAATGCCTGATTTACAGACCATCACACATATAGCACCCTTACAAATATAAGTATGTCAATGTGCTTCAAGCCAGTTATCGCCGGTATTCATATCCACCACCACCGGTACAGACATAGGGATAGCTGAACGCATTTTTTCGCCTACCAGTTCCCTCAGAAATTCAAGCTCATTTTTGTGTGCATCAAAAACGAGTTCATCATGCACCTGGAGGATCATTTTTGAGCGCATATCTTCCCGGCACATGACATCATGTATACTGATCATGGCAATTTTGATCATATCGGCAGAGGAACCCTGAACGGGTGCATTAATGGCATTACGTTCAGCAAAACCTCTTACCGTTGCATTACCGGAATTAATATCGCGGAGGTACCTGCGCCTTCCCATCATGGTTTCCACATAAGCATGCTCCCTGGCAAAGCTGATGGTCTTATCCATATAAGATTTCACTCCGGGATATTTTTCAAAATACTGAGCGATAATGTCAGCAGCTTCTTTTCTGGGGATATTCAATCTTTCAGAAAGCCCGAAGGCAGAGATCCCGTATACGATGCCAAAGTTTACAGTCTTTGCATTCCTGCGCATGTCGGCACTCACTTCTTCCAGGGATACACCATATATCCTGGCAGCTGTGGCAGTATGAACATCCTGTCCGTTCACGAAAGTTTCGATAAGATTAGGATCTTCGCTTAACTCTGCAATGATTCGGAGTTCAATTTGTGAATAATCAGCTGCAAGCAGTGTATAATCATGGTTCCGGGGAACAAAAGCCTTCCTGATCTCCCTGCCGCGGGGAGTCCGGATTGGAATATTCTGAAGGTTAGGATTGTTGGAGCTCAGTCTGCCGGTTGCGGCCACAGCCTGATTATATGAAGTATGTATCCGCTGGTCGCGCGGATTGATCAACTTTGGCAATGCATCAACATAGGTTGATTTCAGTTTTGTCAATGAGCGGTAATCCAGTATCTTATTAATGATAGGGTGTTTATCTGTCAACCTTACCAGCACATCCTCGCCCGTAGAATATTGCCTGGTACGTGTACGTTTCGGCTTATCCGTAACTTTAAGCTTATCAAACAGAATTTCCCCCAATTGCTTTGGCGAGGCAATATTGAAGTCTTCTCCCGCCAGGGTTTTTATCTCCCCATCCAACAACACAATATCCTTCTCCAATTCTGCAGAAAAATCATTAAGTGTAGATGTTTCAAGCTTCACGCCTTCTGCTTCCATGGAAGAAAGCACCGGGACCAGTGGCATCTCGATCTTTTGGAACAATTCCATCGTACCGGAATCCAATAGCAATGGTTTAAAAACCTCCTTTAATTGTAAGGTGATATCCGCATCTTCACAAGCATAATCTTTAAGCAAAGTTGAATTCACGGTTCGCATGCTAAGCTGATTCTTCCCTTTTTTCCCAATCAGGCTTTCAATAGAAACCGGTTTGTAGTCGAGGTAGGTCTCAGCAAGAAAATCCATGTTGTGCCTGAGGTCAGGTTCTATCAGATAGTGCGCGATCATCGTA
>JAUXCL010000131.1 GCA_030618905.1 Bacteroidales bacterium
GGTAGCCTTGTATTTGTTTCCTGCAAAACCGAAAGCAAAAAGATAACAAAGGTAACTTCCAATGTGCTACACCCTGATTGGAGTAAAGACGCCGTGATATATGAAGTTAATGTCAGGCAATATACACCCGAGGGCACGTTGAAGGCTTTCGAAAACCACCTGCCCCGCCTGAAAGAACTGGGAGTGGACATTCTTTGGCTGATGCCTGTTCACCCCATTGGCGAAAAGAACAGGAAGGGAGGCATGGGAAGTTATTATTCGGTCAGGGATTATACTGCCGTGAACCCGGAATTTGGAACCCTTGATGATTTCAAGGACCTGGTAAATACAGCCCACGAACTGGGGATGTATGTGATCCTCGACTGGGTTGCCAACCATAGCGCCTGGGACCATGCATGGGTTGTGGATCACCCGGAATGGTATTCCGTTGATGAAAAAGGGAATATGGTATCACCTTACGATTGGAGTGATGTCGTGGACCTGAATTATACCAATGATGATTTGCGTGAAGCCATGCTTGATGCACTGAAATATTGGGTGGTGGAAGCTGATATTGATGGATACCGCTGCGATGTGGCAGGCATGGTGCCTGTTGAGTTCTGGAATAATGCCAGGACTGAATTGGACAAAATCAAACCTGTGTTTATGCTTGCTGAGGCAGAACAACCCAACCATCATGTTAATGCTTTTGACATGTCATATGGATGGGAACTGCATCACATCATGAATGAGGTTGCAAAAGGAGAAAAAAATGCAAAAGACCTTGATAAGTATTTCGAAAAGCATGATACCCTCTATCCTGTTGATGCCTATAGAATGTATTTTATTACCAATCACGACGAAAATTCTTGGAATGGTACTGAGTTTGAGCGAATGGGCAATGCCGTGAATACTTTTGCTGCCCTGACCTATACACTTCCCGGAATGCCGCTGATCTATAGTGGTCAGGAAGCTGCATTAAGCAAGCGCTTGAGATTTTTTGAAAAAGACACTATAGACTGGGGGGATTATGAATTTGCAGGATTCTATCAAAAACTTGGCAGACTGAGAAAGGAAAACCCTGCCCTCTGGAGCGGGGAAGCCGGCGGGAGTATGAAAAGGATCAAGACCTCCGATAGTGAAAACATTTACGCTTTTGCACGTAAAAATGATAATAATGCTGTTGTGGTAATTGCTAACCTGAGCAAGTATAGTCAGGAGTTTACGCTAAAGAAGGGAAGTAAGCTGAAGGAAATGACAGATTGGTTTAGCGGGAATACATTTATACTGGAACCCGGTACGCAAATGATGCTGGCTCCCTGGGAGTATAAAATCTTTGTTGGTGGAAGAGAATAGTCAGGTATATACTGAAAAAAAAAGGCGGCCGCGGCCGCCTTTTTTTTATGATTAAATATTAATTCTGAGTTAGGTTAGGGTTCACATCAATTTCCCTCTGAGGAATCTTGAACATGATCTCCGACGCATTCCATTCATATTCAATACTGGAATTCGGATTCGGATCCTGGAATGATCTTTCCAGCCTTCTCCTGTTAAAGAAGTCATCTCCTTCATAGAAAAGCTCTTTGGTCCTTTCATAGAAAATTTCATTCATGCTCACATCTACCGTGATACCACCTGCATTCTCATATGGATAGGTTTTCAGTCCGGACCTTTCTCTGATCATATTCATATCTTCCCTGGCCTGCGACACATTTGTACCGATAACACACTCAGCACGGATCAGATACATTTCAGCCAGCCTGATCACAGGAATATGCATGAACCGGTAGTTGTATTTGATACAATACACCTTGCCTTTATAATTCATTGCGAGCTGCAAGTATCGCTCATCAGCAAGGGTAGAAGACCCGGAGGTTTGCGTGAAGATCTTGATGAGCCTGTTGGGAAATACAAATTTAGGTACTGTACCTTCAATGGTATCTTTCCGGTAGAAACCTTGCAGAGTACCGGTGATTGCAGATCCTTCTGCTGTTAACAACCCGAAAATCGTTTCGCTGCTGGGATAATTTTGGTATATGCCGGTAAGATCATCCTGTACAAGCGAAAATTTCTCTGATTCAATCACTTCAGTTGCAGTTGCCGCTGCCAGATCATAATCCTTATGTGAGAAGTATACCCTTGCAAGCAGGGCTTTAGCGCTATACATCGTTGCCCGATTGTCGTTAGATTCCGGTAGCAATGATGCAGCCTCCTGCAGATCAGCGATTACCTGTTCGTAAATGCTTTCAATGGGAGCACGTGCAGGTTGGTCATCAATGGTGAGAGTTTTAGTAAGTAATGGAATCCCTTCACCGGTATTCACATTCATGAAATAGCGCATCATGTCGAAGTGCATAATAGCCCGGATAAAGAGACATTCGCCACGAATCCTGTCCTTATTGTCATCAATGAATTCATCATTAACTTCAGGAATAGCCTCAAGGAGGGTATTTGCCATGTTAAGTACCCAATAGCCATTGGTCCACATCGAAGCGCTGATACGGTTGTCGGGCGACATGCCTTTGTTCATCATCTGAATTTCCTCATATACCAGAGCGTATTCGTTGGATTTGATAACATTGTAGGCAATCATGTCTCCGGAACCCCAGATGTGCCCACCATAAAGATCACCACCTGTCATCCGTTCATAGGTTCCCAATAATGCAGTTTGAAGACCTTCAGTTGAAGTAAGGGCCAGCGCACTATTGATCTCTGTCGTTGGTGCAAAGTCAAGTTGTTTTTCACATGCCGTCGTGGCAATAAGAACAACTGCACCAAATATAGCCAGTAATTTATATATTTTTTTCATTTCTTAGGAATTTTAAAATTTAGAAACTCAAATTAATACCCACATTATATGTTTTCGCCTGTGGAGGACTCAGGTAAGTTACACCTTGAGTAACATTTCCTGATCCATCCCTGTTAACTTCCGGATCCCAACCCTTATAGTTGGTTAATGTCCACAGGTTCGTGGCTATGAAATATATTCTGATGGCATCCATCTTTAGCTTTTGACATATATCAACAGGAAGATTGTATCCCAGGGTTAATGCTTTAAGCCTTAGATATGAGCCATCATCAAGATATTTTGTAGAGTTATACGTTGAAACACTGCTGTTCCAAAAAAGCTGTGATTGATCAGTCTGCTGTCCGGGCTCAGTCCAGGCGTCTAATACAGTTGCCATCTGGTTCCAGTTAGAACCAATATTTCCACCTTCAAAGAATTTACCGTCATCACGGTATATGTCATTGCCATAAGCAAATGTGAAATAAATGCCGAGGTCGAATGATTTCCACTCCAGAATGTTGTTCATACCACCATATATTTCAGGATAGGGGTTTCCAACAACCTTGGAGTTTTTATCGAAGAATTCAGAGTCTGATTCATCCCATGGCCCGATTGATCCATCAGCATAAACATATAGGTCCTGACCGGTTTGAGGATCAACACCATGCCATTCAACCAGCCTCCAGGCTCCGATAGGGTGTCCTTCCTGGGCATAATTGTTACCATAGTTGCCTCCCAGGTCCATACCGGAGATGATTTGCCCTTCGAGGTCAATGATCTTATTCGCATTCCTGGCAAGGTTTAGCTCAGTCCGCCACTTAAATTTGCCGGTAAAGTTGAAACTGCTGAGGAATATCTCAAAACCTCTGTTTTCAATTTCACCAACATTATCAATTACACTGGTTGTACCGCTGGTAGATGGTACCTGTTTGCGAAGCAATACATCCTTTGAATTTTTAACATAGTAATCAAATGCAGCGGAAAGACGCCCTTCCCAGAATCCAATATCAAAACCGACATCCCATTGTGATGTTTCTTCCCAGTGGAGGTTTGGATTTGGTTTCCTGTTGAGACCAATAGCTGATTGACCATTATATTCTGTAATATAGTATGTGCCAATATAGTCGTAATTAGGGATCTCAGCATTACCCGTGATACCAAAACTACCACGGAATTTCAGAAATGATAAGCCTCGTTTATCTTTAAGGAAGTTTTCCTCAGTAATGATCCATCCGGCAGAAATTCCCGGGAATGTACCCCATTTCATGTTTTCACCAAATCGTGAAGATCCATCCCTTCGGATATTAAAACTAACAAGATACTTGTCGTTGAATGTGTAACCAAGACTTCCAAAAAATGAAAGGAAGGACCAATCGGTCTGCCAACCATTGGTAGTCTGTCTGTTCGCTGGAGTACTTGTTGGGTTCTCCAGGGATGGGTGTGGGAAATTTGCTCCGAATACCTGCAATCCGTAATCAGCATAACGCTGGAATGATTGTCCGATCATTGCAGACACTTTGTGTTTTTCTACAAACAATTTTCTGAAGTTGAAACTGTTGTTCGTGTTCCAGTTGTTTATCGTTAAGCGCCTATCTGTTGCATTGGCTTCAGAACGTGTGATAGTACCTTCATATTCAGTTTCACGTTGGTAAATGTTGTTAAGGCCCCAATCAGTATTAAAATACAGGTAATCAGTAATCTTATACTTACCATAAACATTTCCAAGGATGGATGTCGTATAAGCTTTATATTTTCTGTCCTCATAATCGGCCATAACATTCACTCCACTTGTAGGAGCAAAATATGTTCTGTCATTATTATATATAGGCATGATAGGAAGTGAACGACTTTGAGCTGTTCCAAGTCCGCCGGCCCAGCCTGTTGGCACATTCACATATTGCCTGTTGGCGAGAGTAAGATTTGTCCCTACTGTCAGGCGCTTGCTTGCTTTGATCTCAAGGTTCAGCTTAATGCCTAAACGCTGGAAATCATTTCCTACGATGATCCCATTGGATTTATTATAGAATCCCCCCATGTAGTAATTCACAAACTTTGTTCCTCCTGATGCTGACAGGTCGAAAGAATGTTGAAATCCTGTTCTGAGCATGGTTTTAACCCAATCTGTATTTGTATTGTCAATGATTTCCTTGTTTTCCCCGTAAGTGAGATCACCATTATATATTCCATAAGGCAGGTTCTGATAAAACTCTTCTTCCGTCCCCATCTCCGAATTAAACCAGGCTTGTTTAGAAGCAGAAAGATATTCCTGCCCGTTAAGAATATCCAGCTTATTTGTAACTTCAGAAATACCGGATGAATAACTGAAATTGAATTTTGTTTTACCCTCTTTCCCCTTCTTGGTAGTAATGAGGACAACACCATTGGCTCCCCTTGAACCATAGATAGCTGCAGCAGATGCATCTTTCAATATTTCGATTGATTCAATATCATTAGGATTGAGCAGATTCAATGCATTAGATCTGTCAGGATAACCACTGGTGGTTATCAAACTTCCGGTAACGATCGGTATCCCGTCTACTACATATAATGGTTCTGAACTTGCCAGTAGGGAAGTTGACCCTCTAACACGGACTGTGATCGGAGCCCCGGCCATACCATTGTCCTGTCTGACCTGAACCCCCGCAGCTCGTCCCTGCAATGCATTTGCGAAATTGGTTGTTGGGATATCGCGCATATCTTTAATTGGGATCTTCGAAATAGAACTCGTTACATCTCTCTTTCGTTCGGTTCCAAAACCTACAACGACCAGTTCGTTGAGCATCATAAAGTCTTCCAGAAGCTGAAAATCAACTGTAATCATTTGACCGGCGGATAGATTCACGGTTTTAGTAACAGGCTGAAAGCCTACAAAGCTTGCTTCCAGTTCTATAGATCCTGCCGGTACACCTTCAATAATATAGATACCATCTATGTCTGTTGATACGCCAAAGGTGGTGCCTTTAACAATAATGTTGGCACCGGGCAGCGTTTCACCTGTTTTACTGTCAGTGACAGTCCCTTTTATCGTTCCTGACTGCGCCATAGCTGTAACGGAAATAAATGCCATCAGCAGCAGGATGACTAAATATCGTAGTGGATTCTTCATATGTTGGAGTTTTTTAAGTTATCAAAATGTATTATGCCATTAAAAGAAGTAATAGAGCCCTGCAGTGAACTGGAAAACCCGATAACGGGCGTCATCCTCTTCATTGAATGCGCTGTTCATGGACCAGTTCTGCCTTCCTGCGATATAGACGCTAAAATTTTCAAACTTGTATTCAATTTCTGCTCCGGCATTCAACCCCCATTCCCAGCGTTGCTGAAAACGGTCATCAAAATCAATTTCATCCTCAAAAGTCCAATGGAGCGGCAGCGGATTGAGTTCAGTGATCTCCTCAGGATGTGTCCATGTTCCTGAAGTCCAGAATGAGGAATAACAACCTCCCATGATGTTAATATACAGGTTTTCCACTGTCTCAAATGATAGCTTTACCATGATCGGCAAAGTGACGTAATTAGCTGCAAGTTTAAATGCGTAATCGGCATCATTATGTGAATAGTCAATGCCCCTGCTTTCGTAATACAATTCTGTTTGCAATGAAATAGGATTTTGCATTGGATAAAATGGCATGAGTTGCTCATTGATGGTAAGCCCGAGGGCTAATCCTCCATGGAACCCGCCAACGGCTGTCTGTGAGAAATCGGTATACTCTTTCTTCCACTTAGAAGAGGAGAATCCGAGTTTTGGCCCGAAATAAATCTGCGCAAATAAGCCACTGCTCAAGAAAAGCAGCATCGTAAATAATAGTAAGTGTTTTTTCATAACAGCTGTTTTTATTTATATTTAGATTATTAAAGAGAATGTTATCCGCCCCCGCTAAAGAAAATACATTGTAAAAATAATAAATCGTAAACAAAAATTAACAAAAATTAAGAAAAAATAAACTTTTTACTTTTAGGGCTTGATAAAAAGATCCTCAGATTCATTGTTATTGTCAATTCTAATATGATTTGAGAAATAACAATCAGTCGTCTGATTATTAATTTTTTAGAAAGAGCCGGTGTCCAATATTGTGATTTAATTGTTTGTGATACAATTAAAATAGATATTAAATCAGTTTATATTTATCATAAATATTATTTATATTTGCATTATAAAACCGACTTATCCATTAAAACTA
>JAUXCL010000064.1 GCA_030618905.1 Bacteroidales bacterium
GAGGGATGGAGTCCCGTAGGATGGAGTCCCGTAGGATGGAGTCCCGTAGTCGTAATCAAAGTCCATGTTCAATGGACAAAGTTCAAATTTCAAACTAAATTGAACCATGAACTTTGAACCTTGAACTTGATGATATGATTTAACACAAAGTAATTATGAAAGTTTATATCACACTACTATCATTTCTTATTATGACCACATATTCATTAAGCCAGAATCCAACTCTCAAAGCCGAACTCCACGATTCCCGCACAATATGGGCAGAAATTATTGGTGAAAGGCCATTGGATAAATCAGCATACAAACTTACGGATGCAGCAGGTAATGAAATACCGATTACAGCTGTATTGCCCAACACGGCCTCATTGACGCTGATCAAGACAGCGGTGGATATGGATATCCGGCGTGTGTACTTCCTTGAGATCCCGCCACTGAAATTACTGGCTTTTTGTTCCTACGATGGCTGGTTCAGGGACCTGTATTCTGAAAAAGAGCTCGGAGCCAATATCCATGGTAATCAAACTTCCATTCGTGTTTTTGCTCCACGGGCTGAGCTGATGAAGATCTATTTGTACAAGGGCAAGGATGATAAGAAGCCATATATGACAGCAGATATGACACAGGACAGGGATGGGATATGGGAAATCAGCTTTGATGAAAACCTGCATGGTGTTTATTATGACTTTACCGTGCACGGTTCGACAGATCCTGGAAACCATTTCTATGAGACTAACCCGGTCCATATTACTGATCCCTACGCCAGGGTAAGTGACAATACCTGGGGCAGGTGCCGGATCTGGGAGGAAACTAAAGCTGCAACACCGCTCAAAAACGGCATTCCGAAGATGCAGGATGTCATCGCTTACGAGGTACATGTGCAGGATTTCACAGGCCAACTGCCTGTTGAAGATGACTTAAAAGGCACCTTTAAAGCCATGACCATTCCAGGCTTGAAGAACTCCAGGGGGGAGAAGATCGGGTTCGATTACTTGGTCGACCTGGGCATCAACACCCTTCACCTTATGCCCGTACAGGAATATTTGCATTATCATGATGATGACTGGAAAGCTTCTTTCAAAGATGATCAGTACATGATAGAGCAAGGGGTAAGTGAAGAGAATTACCAGTGGGGCTACCGCACCTCACATAATTTTGCTGTTGAGTCCAAATACCGGGTCAATGGAGAGGAACCAGGCCGGGAAAGGGATGAATTCCGGGACCTGGTTCAGGCTTTTCATGATCAGGGAATAGCGGTCATCATTGACATCGTACCCAACCATACTGCTGAGAATATGGACGGGAATGAGTGGTTCTTCAATTTTAATGCCCTGGATAAACAATATTATTACCGAACCAGGGATTTTGATCATGTGGGTGAATATGGCAATGAGGTGAAGACCGAAAACCGTCCCATGGTACAACGCTGGCTGATTGATCAGTGTAAGCATTTCATTCAGGAGTTTGGGATAGACGGGTTTCGTATCGACCTGGCCGGACAGATTGATGAGCAGACTTTAATTGCCTTAATAAAGGCCCTGGGCCCTGATAAAATCGTTTATGGGGAAGCCTGGATAGGATCCAATGATCCTGATTTTGAGGCCAACCCGGATTGGGACTGGTACAAAGCAGACTCTCCGATCACCTTCTTCCAGGATGATTCCCGTAATGCCTTCAAAGGCCCGGTGTTCGTCCTGGAAGATAAGCAAAAAGACAGGGGCTGGCCCGGCGGTAATTTTGAAGAAAGGGGGCGTGTCATGAAAGGTCTCTCTAATAAATTCAGAGATGATAAAACCTCACTCAGCGGCATCAGTTACCTGGATATACATGATAATTTTGCCCTCGCAGATCAGTTTGCCGCTGAAAATTGGGATGGACGATATGCTGTTGATCAGGATGAGTTCAAGCTGGCCGTCACTTTGCTTTACACTACTGTAGGACCCATCGTTACCCACGGAGGTTCGGAGATTATGCGCAGCAAGGGTTCTGCTCCTTTAAAAGAAGTCGCTAAAGAAACCAATGATGGCATAAAAGTATACATGCACGGTAAGCGCGATACCTATAATCACCGCTATGCCAATCAATTTATCTGGGAAAATGTCGGCGCAGAACCCGATGCTGACAATAAGAATGATTACCAAAATATGTATGCCTTCTGGCGTGGATTCAATAATTTCAGGTTAAGTGAATATGGAGCTGTCTTTCGTGTTGCAGAGGCAGTGCCCGAAGGCTATTATAACTGGATCACACCTGAGGATAAAAGCTTGCTTGGATATATAGTCGATGAGAAAGTTTTCGTTCTGCTGAATGCCGGTCGTGAAAAATATAACTTTAAGGATATTACACTGCCGGAAGGAAACTGGAAACTCATTGGCAATAACAGAGCCATTGATCATGTGGATGGTGTTAAAGACAAAAAGCAGTATATAGAAGGAGGGAAACCGATGAAGATATTAATGGAACCGGTTAGTTTAAGAATATGGGTGAGAGAGTGAGCGAAGAACGAAAATCGAAAAAGCACCTTGTACATTGTACAAACAGAATTGTAAATTGTACATAAAAAAGCCCCTTTCTTCCGAAAGAGGCTTTTTTCTTTCTAAAAAAGTATCCTTAGTTGAAAATAACCTTCTGCGTATAGGTTGCTCCTTTATTATCGACAATGGTAATGAAATAAATACCATTTTGATATTGGAATGAAGGTATTTCAAGGCTTTGAGTGACTTCATCAATAACCATGACACTCTGGCCAAGCATGTTATTGACAATCACTTTATCCACAGCCTGGTGGTTCAGAATATCAATATGCAGCACTTCATTGACAGGATTTGGATAGATGCTTACTTCAACATCTGCTTCAAACTCTGTAATGTTGCTCCAATCACAAGGTGCCTCAAGCTGGTCATCCTGGTACCAGACTTCAGGGATAATAGTACCGCCCTCCAGCACAATGTAAGTCCTGTTATTGTCCGGGCCGGGATATTCCTGTTGTTCAACAGGCCTGTTATCGCTACAGCCAATACGGTAAAGATAAGCCAGCGTATCTGTAACATTAAACCATGAAAGAGTTACGTGATAGTCCCCTTCTCCTTTGTAAGACAGTTCTGCAGGAGGATAACCATCAATTTGCACATCAAGGCAGCTGTCAAAGGTCATGATTTCTGCATTAAACTGACAGTTCAGGTCAACTGTGAAAGTGACAGGCACTTCTCCCCATGCTTCAATTACATAGGTTGTTTGGCCTGTAACTTCACCTCCTGTAGTAACGTGGCAAGCATTATTTGGTCCGCTGATCAGCCAGTTATCATCCTGGTCGACAGCACCCCATTCATGATCTCCAACAGGAACCGTGTCATGAATGGTAACAGTCCATTTATGGTCACCTGCCGTTTCATCTCCATGTGTGCCATCATCATACATATCGATAGTAGCCCAACCGGTTAGCGTCCCTTTGTACTGTACAAGTGTGAATTCAACATTAACCCAGTTTTGATTGTCAACTATGAATGCCTGGTTAATAACTACATCTTCAACGATTGGAATTGTGTAAGATGTTTGTCCTGTTACAGCACTTCCCGTAACATTGAAGGTAGGGTTCGGACCTGCGATCAGCCAGGTATCATCCTGGTTAACAGCTCCCCATTCATGATCTCCCTCTTCCACTGCTGGAAGGATTAAGGTCCAGATGTAGTCACCGGCAGTTACATCTCCATGGGTGCCATCATCAAACATAACGGTGGTATCCCAACTGGTAGGTGTGCCTTTAAAAAATATCTTAGCGTTAGATTGTGTAAGGTCATCGACAGTGATTGTGACATCGGCCTGTCCGAATGACATTCCTGCAATCAAAGAAAAGATAAGTAGTGTACTGAAAAATTGTAAAAATCTCTTCATAATTATAAGTTTAAGTGAAACAATAAATTAATACAAATTTACAAATTTGTTCTATTCAATAAAAGATTTCTGAATCTGATTGCAAAATTAGTTAAAAATTTCTTTAAATACAACTGTTAATCGGCAGGCAGCACATCAACGGGTGTTTCCAATGACTTTATGCTTCCTAACCGGTTTCTGAAAACAAAGGTCATTTTGCTAATAAGGTACTCGGGATTATCCACACTATAATAATACCAGGGTATGAAAGTAATTTCATGGATGCCATTACCCTTATTTTCCATTTTTGCATTATTTACTTTATCCGGTGGATAAACAATCCAGTTCCAATTGGGCAAAGGGTTATAGTCGGTACTATCCCCGTTATTGGTATAAGACCAGATATAAACTTTATCAACCCCGGCGAGTGATTCAAACTCTTCCATGTTGGTATTACAGACAATGGTTACCACATCCCCCTGTGTAAATAACCTGGGGAAGGTAATAGATGGTTTATCGCAATTAAATGGAGGAAGGACAGGTTGCAATTGGTCTGTTGTTTGCAATGTTCCTGTTGAGTTTGCAAATAGATAACCAAACTCGGTCATGGGTGTTGTAGTTTCCCAATATTCCAATGGGACAAAGTCTTTTCGCCATATATCACCCTCAATCTGTTCACAGAGCGCTTTATCCGTATATGCACCCCATGACCCTTGTCCGGGAGGTTCTGAAGGATCATATTCATTGGCCCATGCCCACATATAAACAGGACTTACTCCCTGCATCTCAGTTGAAAGAGCTGCATTAAATACAATACTCAGGTTTTCTCCAAAGGAAGCAGGTTGTGGATACACAGTATATTCTGCACCGACTGCAAGCCCAAAATCAAAAGGGACCAAAGTAAATACATTCGTTTCAGCGCCTTCAGGATCAACGAGTTTGCCATTGATGGAGTCGATAGCCATGCCGTAAAAGGTGCTGGGTGTCATCGTAAACTTATAGATGTTCTCAGCAACTGTATCACATTCTCCGGAAGCTTCTAAAGCTCCACCATTGGCTGATGACCATAATGTCATTGGCCCGGTTTTGTCGGCTAATGGTGTGGCACAGACATTGAAATAGATGGTGATCTCTTCATCTTCCATAAAAGCTGCCGGACCGGTCCATGTATGAATTTGGGCCTGTAATGTACCGATGCAGAAAACTAGCGCTATAAAAAATAAGATGAACTTATTGAGATATTTCATGGTTCAGTGTTTTTCTATTTTGTTAATTTATAATCATAGCTTAAAATGGCCTTTCCTCCACTTATTCTTTTATAAGAAAGGTATAAGGGGGCACCTTGCCGTGGTGGCCCACTCAGGTAAAACTCGCTTGTAGGCTCACTCGCTCCAACGGCCGTAAGCAAAACTTTAGTCGGCATTGCATAGTCATCCAATTGCCAGGTACCTTCCAGGTCGACATAATTCGGAGCCTCTCCAGGTTCAATTTTAAAATTTGCAGGTGTGCCACCACTGCTGTTAAATATTACAGTATAGTCTGTAAAATTAAACATACTGCTCCGGTCCATCGTAGTGGGTTCAAGGCCTTCGTCAACAGCAAAAATGTCTGTTTGAAGGACCTGGACGGTTGTCCATGTACCTGTCATCAACTGGACATAATCCCTGGGCTTCACTTCAGGATATTCATCTTTTTTACAAGCATGGATGAATACCAGGCTGAAAACCAGGAGGATTGTGATAATTGTATAAATTGACTTTTTCATATTGCTCTGTATTAATGATTTTTAATCATATCCGGATTTCCATTCAGCTCTACATCCGGAATTTCAAAGATCAGGTTTTTATCATCCCATGCAAGTCCATTGATATTGGGCGATTTAATCCTTTTTAGCTCATGCATCCTGGTGCCTTCGAAACAGGTTTCAAGCCTGCGTTGCTTCCTGATTTCAACCAGGAGGTTCTGGGTAGATGTCAGGTTATGCGAAGTGTTGCCAAAAGCCCGTTCAATGACCTTGTTGACATCATTCAATGCCTGTGTCGTACTTCCTCCGGCTGCGCCCTGGGCGCCACATTCGGCGCGGATCAGGTACATGTCTGCAAGGTATGCCAATGGAACATTGCAATAATCGTAATCATATTTTGCACAATAAGTGATCAGGCTTGATGATGCCGGATCAGGAGGTCTTGTGTTATACCATGTCAGCCATCTTCCATCTTCAGGTTCGGCTGAAGCCTGGTTCTTTAAATCATCAGAAGGGACCACCGATGGGTTTTGTATTCCATCCTGCCTGTAATCTCCCGTCAAAGCACCGGCTGAATTATCACCTGCAGCCGTACTGATCATTTCAAAAATGACTTCCTGGCTGGGTTCATTGGTATTGTACCTTGCAGTCAGACTGGTATCCAGTGCAAAAAACCCACTTTCAATGACCTCATTGGCGTATTCAAAGGCTTTATCATAATTGTTTTGCTGGAAATACACCTTGGCCAGGAATGCTTTACAAGCCCAGGATGTGGCAAAACCATTATTGAACTCCGGTAATGAAGCAGCTGCTTGTTCCAGATAAGCAATGACGTGGCTATAGGTCTGCTCCACAGTAGCTCTTGGCACCGCATTGAAAGCCTCTGGAATTGTTCCTGTTCCTAATGTTCTGATGGGTATTCCGGGTTGATTGTTATTGCCGGCTTTGTTTTCATCATAAGGCAATCCAAAAAATCGAACCAGCTCAAAATGGCCCACAGCATTGATGAAATATGAATTGGCCATGATTTGTGTCTTGTCATCGTCGCTCATGCCTTCAAATTCCTGTGCTATGCGGTTGGCATAATTGGCCCTGTCTATCGATCGATATGACTCCACCCAAAGACTACGGCCTTCTGTATTGAAGATATTCGTACTGTTATTGATGATCTGACTCCAGCCAAAACCTGTCTTGGTCGTAGCACAGTTCTTAGTCCAGATCTCGGAGATGGACCACATATTTCCTCCCCAGTAAGCTCCATTACGCATCACGTCGTAGCTACTGTTTAAGTAAGCCCATATATCCTCAGGTGTGTTGAAGGCTTCTTCGGTAAGTGTAAGGTTCTCCGGCTTGATGTTCAGGAAATCTGATTTGTCACAGCCGGCTAATGTCACAAGTGTTAAGATGATGATATATATTGATCTTTTCATGACAATGAGATTTAAAAAGTGAAACTAAGTGCAATTGAAATTGATCTGGCCTGCGGGGGCGTTAGATAAGTAACCGAAGGGCTGAGGTTCTTCTGCATTACGTTTTCCATGTCCCTGAATATCTCCGGATCAAGTCCCGGGAATTTTGTGAAGGTCAGCAGGTTTGCACCGATTAATGAAACCGAAGCATTGGTCATTTTAATTTTTTTGATCCATGCTTTAGGGAAATTATAGGTAATGATGAATGACTTCAGCCTGACGTATGATCCATCGTGCAGGTACTCATCCGTATTTCTGATCCTCTCAATATCGGATTGTCCTAAAGTTAACCTCGCTATGTCTGTCTGATCTCCAGGCTTTTGCCACCTGTCAAGTGCCCCTTTGCTCAGGTTCCATCCCAGGTCGTTGTACTGGAATTTCTCGGAGTCGTCATAAATTTTATTGCCTACACTAAAGTTAAACATGAAACTGCATTCCCAGTTTTTGTAGGTGAAATAGTTGGTGAAGCCCCCAAACAGGTCCGGGTAAGGTTTGCCAAGCACCCTTCTGTCATCCAGGTTATACTCTTTGGTCGGGTTTCCGTTGATGTCTTCATAAATGGGCATCCCATCTGCAGGATCAATTCCGAGAACCGGGATCAAATAATTAACACCAATGGGCTCACCTTCGATCACACGGGTGTCACCGGTACCGGACAGGGCATCTGCGGTCGCATTGCCAATGTCCAACACTTTATTGTCATTATAGGCAAAGTTCAGGTTGGTTTTCCATGTCAGTTCACGCTGGATATTTACACTGGTGATATCAAACTCAAAACCTGTATTTCTCATCGTACCGATGTTCGTCAGCACGCTTTGCCAGCCGCTGGAAGACTGGACCTGAACTCCAAGAAACAGGTCCTCGACCTTTTTGTAATAGTAGGCGATTTCACCATGGATCCGGTCTTCAAGGAATCCGTATTCAATTCCTGCGTCGTAAGTCCTGGTGGTCTCCCATCTGAGAGTGGGGTTCTCCAGGTTGGTCTGGAAAATAATGGGATATCCATTATAATTGGTAGGACTGGTGGTGTTGGTTACGCCATACTGGGCATAATTGGGAATCTCGGCATTACCTGTAATACCATATCCTGTTTTTAATTTCAGAAAATTCAATCCTCTTTTATCCCGCAGGAAGGACTCTTCGGTCATGACCCAGCCTATGGATGCGGCAGGGAAATTTCCAAATTTATTTTCAGAACCAAATCTTGATGATCCGTCAGTTCTGAAAATAAGAGTTGCTAAGTATTTGTTTTTGTATGCGTAATTTACCCTTCCAAAGTAGGATACAAAGGAATATTCAGAAGTTGCAAAATCCTCGCGTTGATAATCTGCGTTTTGAGTGCCATCTTCATTATATTCAGGGGGCATTGCTGGTCCCTGATAGATGGGTTTGTCAATGCCGGTGATTGTAAGGCGGTAACCGTCCGCGGAATTCTTCAGCAATTCCGCACCGGCCATAAAGTTAAACACACTACCACTCTTCAGGTCCAACAAATAATTTAATATGGCTTTTGTGTTCCAGTTGGTAATGTATTCACGTGTGCTTCTGCCTTGCGGGACATCACGGAAGGCTGCGTAATATTCGTTGAAATCACGATCGATATAATCGACACTACCGTCAACCCTTAAATTTAATCCTTTGATGATCTCATACTTTAAGAAAAGAGTGGCCAGTAAACGATTGGTTCGTGTACGCAAATCATCCAGGTCGATTTGCGCAATAGGGTTACCAGGCCCATTCTGTCCATCAGGAAACTGGTAGTAGCCATTTGCAGTTGAGCTGGAATGGATGGGGAAATAAGGCAATGCGGCCGACTGGGCTTTACCCAGGCCACCCGTCCAGGATACGGGAACATGGTTGTTAATGGTATGAGAGTACATGGAAGTCAGGCCAATATCCAGTTTATCCGTTGCGAAGATGTCAATATTTGCACGGGCATTGAAACGGTCAAATGAATTTTCTTTCAGGAAACTATTTTGATTATTGTATGACATACCAATGTAGCTGGCCACACGTTTGCTTCCCTGGCGGTACCCAAAATCTATCAATTGTGAGATGCCTGTTCTGATCAATTCATTTTGCCAGTCAGTATTTACCTTCATGGCATCTTCACGGGAAATTCCACCTGGCAATGGAATATATGGGCCATATTCCCATGAGCCATTTCCATAAATTGCATCATTTTCGTAGGCTTCCTGGTATAAGGACATGTATTCTTCATTGCTCAGGAGATCGTACATCCCGGTGGGCCTGGCAAAATTTATCTTATAGTTCACATCAAAAACCGGTTTGCTCTTGCCTCCTTTTTTTCCTCTCTTGGTGGTGATCAGGACCACACCATTGGCTCCCCTGGAACCGTATATCGCAGTGGCAGAAGCGTCCTTCAGCACTTCAATGGATTCAATGTCATTGGGATTGATAAAGTCGAGTGGGTTGGTGTTGACACCACCTACCCGCGTTGAGGTGATCTGTGTTCCGGTAGAGGTACCTTCTATCGGTTCATTCTGGATGACCGGTATACCATCGACCACATAGAGGGGGTCACCACCTGCAGAGATGGAACCTGGCCCCCTGACACGAACAGCGGATCCGGCACCTGCCATACCATTGCTTTGAATGATCTGAACCCCGGCCGCTTTTCCCTGAAGCCCTGCTTCAAAACTGGGCACGGGAATCTCCGTGAGCTCGTTTCCGGATACTTTGGCAATGGACCCAGTTACTTCCCTTTTTCGCTGTGTTCCGTAGCCAATAACTACGGTTTCCTCGAGCATCATGGCTTCGGGGTTTAATTGTATATTGATCACAGGCTTGTCTGCCACAATTTCCTGTTTGGCATACCCGATAAAGGAGAATACCAGTATGGCGCCTTGCGGGACTTTCAGGGTATAATTCCCGTCGATATCCGTAACGGTGCCATTGACAGTACCTTTCTCCACTATTGTGACCCCGGGAAGGTATTCACCCTCCTCGGCATCCGATATCTTACCTGTAACGGTAATATCCTGTGCATTTAATATAAATGCAACAGACATTACCACCAGGAAAAGAATACCACGTTTTAAGTGAAAGCATACGTGTTTCATAAAATAGGTTTTTGGTATATCGCTAATATTACTCTATTATTAATATGGTGTTATAAATATAGATAAAATTGCAGGTACCTTGAAATTGAAATAGCAGAAGAGATTAATTTAAAACAGGTATAAATAACATACATTTATAACTTGTTGGAACTCAATAATTCTAATATTTGGCATTATCTTTGCTAACTTTGCCATAACAATTATTGGAGATATTTAAAATTAAACATATGAGGCTTTCACTGATATTATTTATAGCCCTGCTATTTACACAGGCTGCAATTGCTCAGATCATAGTCACCGATCCTGCCTTTCCAACTGACGATAACCCGGTAGTCATTACCTACGATGCTACGCAGGGAAGTGGCGGACTGCAGGGCTACACTGGCGATGTGTATGCGCATACAGGTGTGATAACCAACCAGAGTTCAACTAGTTCAGATTGGAGATACGTGATGTCAGAATGGGGGCAAAATATTCCTGAAACTAAAATGAGCAGGATAGGTGAAGATCTTTATGAATTGGAAATCACACCAGATATCAGGGATTATTATGGTGTGCCATCCACGGAGCTGATCCAACAAATGGCATTTGTTTTCAGAAGTGACGTTCCTGTGGGTGGTGGTTACCTTGAAGGGAAGACAGCAAGCGGAGGAGATATTTTTGTGGATGTCCACCCGGGTGGGATGTCGGTCTCATTTCAAAATCCGGCGATTACACCAGTCCTGATCACTCCAGGGGAATCCTTTCCACTTACCATTCATGCTGTCAATGCTGATTCTATTTTGCTGTATGTTGATGATGTCCTGGTGAATAGTACAGATACTGATGTTCTTGAAGATACAATTATTGGTACTGAATTTGGGAATTTCAAGGTTCATGCTGTTGCAAAAAGTGGTATAGAGGCGGTTGTCGATTCCTTTTACTATCATGTCAGAACACCGGTCCAGGTGGCCGGGTTACCAGCCGGGATCAAGGACGGGATTAATTATATAGACGAAAATACAGCAATCCTTTCATTATTTGCTCCAAACAAGGAGTTTGTAAATGTTTTAGGCGATTTTAACGGATGGATGCTTGATTCTACCAATCAGATGTACCTTACACCTGATAGTATGCGGTACTGGTTACAGCTTGACAACCTTGTTGCAGGTGAAGAATATGTTTTTCAATATCTGGTAGATGGCATTATCAGGATTGGCGACCCCTATGCCGATAAAACAAGTGATCCGGAAGATGATTATATCGATGAAGCAACCTACCCGGGCCTGATTGAGTACCCGCTCGGAAAGGCAAAAGGATTGGCTACGGTCTTGCAAACCAACCAGGAAGCATATCAGTGGCAGGTCGATAATTTCACACCGGCAGCAGCAACAGACCTTGTCATTTATGAATTGCTGGTCAGGGATTTCACTGAAGAGCATACTTTCCAGGCTATCATCGATACGCTTGCTTACCTTGAGGAATTGGGGATTAATGCAATTGAGCTGATGCCGGTGAATGAATTTGAACATAATCTGAGCTGGGGATATAATCCCGTATATTACTTTGCTGTCGATAAATACTATGGGCCGAAAAATACATTGAAAGCACTGATAGATGAGTGTCACCAGCGCGGTATTGCCGTGATTATGGATATCGTCCTGAACCATGCTTATAGTCCTTGTCCGCTTGTTCAA
>JAUXCL010000101.1 GCA_030618905.1 Bacteroidales bacterium
AATCGAACCGTTGATTTCTTCAAAGAAAACCCTACCCGGGTTTTCAGCCCCGGCTTCATGTTCAATATACTCCACATAGCCATTTTTAATCCTCACTTCTTCAACAGTAATATCCTTGTCCATTGTTCTTAAAGCCTCATGAGGTAATTTGGGATAATTCGAAAAATCAAAAGGCCTGTGCTTATCTCTGAAAATACTGGCGTGGAGGCCATTGATTTCGATCAAACGTAGGATGGGCTCCTGGATCATTAATAAAGAATCAAAAATTACACCATAAATATTCAGGGAACCCATTCCAAAAGTAAAGCGATCGGTTTGCTTTCCAGCCTCGCGGGCAAACTTATATTTTTCATACAGGGGAATCAGCTGCAGGCTGTCAATAGAGATGGTTGAATCAAACTTGGTTATGCGTAGCCTGTTATATTTAATCTTATAAAGATCACCGGGAAGCACAACTTCATTATCCCTGATATCAACGTGTATGTCAGCAGCCCGAAACATGCTTAGTGATGAATCCATGTATACTCCTTTGAAATCGAAAAATATATTTGATGCCGTAAGTAACTTTTGTTGAGTAATGGAATCAATAATGGCAAGCTCAGCATCCAGCAACAAAATATTACCTACCTCCAGGGTGTTGAAAGGATTTTTTCTTGTGGAATCAATCCTGGCTTTATGACTTCTTTCAACAGTATGCTTTGCATTGAACACACTTCCTGATGTCAGTATTCGCCCACGTGGGTTGATCACTTCAATTTTGTTGACTTTATAATTCTTGCTTTTCAATCCCCTGAAAAGGTTGACACCAGAAATCTTTATGGATTCAATATGCACATTCAGCGGCTCATTTCCTGGCTTAACACCAGGCAAGGAATCAAGATTAGATATAAAAGTGATATTTTTCACCTTTATTGTCCGGCTCAATAGCCTGACGCTGATCTTCTCAAAATCAACGATATATCCTTTAGGTGGATGTTTTTTTAAGTAAGCCCTGGCTTCCGATTCAACAAAGTTGCTTATAAAGATTGAAAGTATGATCATTACAAGGATCAATAAAGCAATTATACTGCCCCCAATCCAAAGAATCCATTTTCTCATAAACACATTTTTTTTATAAATATACCATTTTATTTCTTATGGAATTTGTAATGTTTTTACTGTTAATTTATATAGATTTGCAATTTTGATAAATCATTTAAACCTCAAATTTTTAAAATTATGGAAGCTTATATGTACAAAGTCGGTGATGTTCTGGAACTCTATGGCCCAAAGGTATTACTTGCCTTGCTTACACTTATTATCGGATTTTGGATCATTAAATGGATATCCAAGGTCTTTTTGAAAGTAATGAATAAAAAGCAGGTTGATGATTCCATAAAATCCTTCCTGAAAAGCATGGTATCCATCCTCTTAAAAATAATGTTGGTTATTTCCGTCGCCGGGATGGTTGGGATAGAAACCACTTCCTTTATTGCTGTCCTTGGTGCTGCCGGACTGGCTGTTGGTCTGGCATTATCCGGCACCCTGCAGAACTTTGCAGGCGGTATAATGATCTTGTTATTCAAACCTTTTAAGGTTGGTGATTTTATTGACGCACAGGGATATATGGGCAGCGTCAGGGAGATACAGATCTTCAACACCATCATGAAAACGCCGGATAACAAAACCATTATTATCCCAAATGGGCAGCTGGCTAACGGGTCGATGGTAAACTTCTCAACAGAGGAAAAAAGAAGGGTGGATATGACCTTTGGCATCAGCTACGACGATGATATTGACAAAGCAAGGAGTATTATTGAAGGCCTCATCAAGGTCGATTCCAGGGTGCTGAATGATCCAGCTGAACCATTTATTGCGGTATCTGAACTGGGCGACAGTTCCGTAAACCTTGCCGTCCGTGTCTGGGCAAATGCTTCAGATTACTGGGGAATATTCTTTGACATGCAGGAAAAAGTGAAAAAGGCCTTTGACAGGGAAGGTGTTTCTATTCCATATCCGCAGACAGATGTGCATCTGCACCAATAAAAACTCATTTATCAGGTATAGCCAGGTCTGCACTGCTACTTTCATGATGCCAGGGGAATATGAGGCAGTATCACAACATATTTAATAATTGACATGGGTCAAATTATCTTCATATCGGCACTTACTGCTTTTCTGTTCATGATATTCTTTTATATCATCTCCCTGCTGCTTAAAAACAATGGTATTGTTGATATTGGCTGGGGACTGGGATTTATCACTATTCTCGCCATCCTGCACATCTTTTATCCGGAACTCTACCTTCGCAAGATATTCATCACTTTCCTGATCGTTCTTTGGGGCTTTCGTTTGTCTGTGCATATATTCCTGAGGAGTATTGGCAAACCTGAAGATTTCAGGTACGCCCGGATGCGCAAAAATTGGGGCAAATACGGAATCATCCATGCATTCTTCAGGGTATTCATGCTTCAGGGCTTGCTGATGTTGATTATCGCGCTTCCTATCATGCTGGTTTTCAACTCAAACCCATCCAAATTTACACTTTGGGACATGATCGGAGGATTTGTTTTCCTTTTTGGGTTCCTATTCGAGACTATTGGTGATTACCAGTTAACCGAATTCAAGAAAAGACCTGAAAATAAGGGTAAAATAATCACTGCCGGACTATGGAAATATACCCGCCATCCCAATTATTTCGGAGAGGCTGTGCTGTGGTGGGGTATTTTTATCATTGGGATACCCACAAATTATGGATTTATTGGTATCCTCAGTCCGCTCATCACCACCTATCTGCTCATCAATTTTTCCGGAGTTCCCCTGCTGGAAGAGAAGTACGAAGGACGCCCTGACTGGGAAGAATACAAGAAGAATACACCGATGTTTGTTCCGAAATTTGGAAAAAAAAAGCTTCATTAAAGATTTGACAACCCTTAAAACTGCTTTAGAAATCGTTGGCGAAATTACCGTTTAGTTGAGTCGATAAAAATTGTTTAATGAACAACTCCGTTTTGTGCGCTATTGATTAATTGGCTGCAGACTCCAGATACCTGGACCTCAAGTCTTCAAAAGTCTCAAGCCTGGTGTCTGAGTTGTCTTCAATCTTCACGATGACACAGTTAGCCCCCTCCTTACAACGATTCTCAGGGCCTGAGTACATCTCATTCAACATTGAAAGATCTTCTGTTGATCCGACATGCAATACTTTATGGGTTAGTTTCTGATTATCCCTAACCCTGTTTGTCAAAACATACACTCCACCGGCTTTCTTAAAGCGACTAAACGATGGAAATGAATAAAAACGGTACTTCTTGCCAGATTTCCCCTCAAGATATAACATTCTGACTGACTCCATATATATAATATTTGGACTGGTTCTACTAGTTAATACTAAATCTACCGGATTATACCCAGTAAGTATCTCATTTATTTCAAAAAGACTTACTACAGGGCATACAATTATTGGCCCGGAACGCATCCCCGGGAATATATTAATCAGGATAATAAAGAATGTAAATGAAAAATCAACCGGGACGCGTAATCCAATAAATTTTCATAAATATACAAATAATTATTGAATTTAACAAACTAAACTTATTAAGAATTAATATAACTACGGCCGTGGTGTTATTATAAGTCGCTCAAGACCTGTACGTTATCCATTTCCAAAGTTCTTTATAATTAACTTTCGTGCCATACATCAGAATACCAGTGCGATAGATCTTGGCGGCTATCCATGTGGTGCCAATAAAAGAGGCGATGAGCAAGCCAACCGACAGGTAAATATCTAACATAGGGACACCGAAGGGGATCCTGACCATCATGACTACCGGTGAAGTTAGTGGAATGATTGAAAACCAGAATGCAATAGGCCCATCCGGGTCCTGAATTACAAATTGAGCCATGATGATCGATAAGATCAAGGGTATGGTTACCGGCATCATAAACTGCTGTGTATCTGCCTCTGAGTCAACTGCAGAACCGATAGCTGCAAAAAGTGCGGCATACAATAAATATCCTCCAAGGAAAAAGAACAAAAAAGAAAGGATCATGACTTCAAAATTGATGGAATTTATGACCTCAAACACCATCTTTATCTGATCCTGCTCCTTCTGTTGTTCAACAAGCTCCGTTTGAGGTAGCAATTGGCTCTCTGTGGGAATCATTTGTTGAACACTTTCTGCAGAGATCTTTTCTGACATCGCAAATTGAAACACGGATACAATAGCAAAGGTTAAGACCACCCAAAGCAGGAATTGGGTCAGCCCGACAAGAGCGATACCGAATATTTTGCCCATCATCAGCTGAAATGGTTTGACCGACGAAACAATAACCTCAACAATGCGGCTCGTTTTCTCCTCTATCACGCCACGCATTACCTGGGCGCCGAAAATAAAGATGAACATGTATATGAGGATACCCGAAAATATACCCAGGGCCATACTGATTTCAGTATAGCTTTTTTCTTCAGCGCCACTCTTATCAATTTTAAAAGTCTCAAGATTGATGCTTGTTTTGATCGATCGCATGACCTCTTCATCTATACCGGAAGCAGATAGCTTAAGCGACTCCACCTCTTTCTTCATCACATCCTTGATATATCGCTTAATACTAATACTGGGTTGCTTATCGGAATACAAAATGGCCGTGGAGGGGATGCTCACTTCAGTCATTGGGATATACAGCAATGCATAATCTTTGGCTACCTGCAAATCATTTTTTGCAGCTTCCAGGTCGGTGACTGTATACTGAAACTTAAGGTTATCGTCACCTGTAAATTTACCGTAAAAGATACCTGTTTCATCCAAAACTACAATAGTTTTAGCAGATCCATCAGACATCTGTGCAAGATAAACCGGGAGAATAAACACTGAGGCCATGAGGATAGGTCCAAGGATGGTCATTACGATGAATGAACGTTTCCTGACCCTGCTGAGGTATTCTCTTTTTATGATAAGCAGTATCTTATTCATCGTCTTTGCTGTTCCTTAACTTTAGCGATAAAAATTTCATTCATTGTAGGCAGGATCTCGTTGAAAGAATTTAGCGTAAGATGCGGAATCAGGCGCCCAATCAATGCATTGGCTGTACCGGAGCCAGTGATTTGGATACGTGCCTTTTGTAAATTCTCTTCCTTATCCTCTTCCTGCCCGATCAGCCTGAACGATTCGTTCAGTAAAGCCTGCAATGGGCCGTTAAAATCTCTGTAGGTAACCTCAAAAGTATTGGATTTATAGGCATTTCTAACATCCCTGACCTTGCCATCAAGAATCTTTCGGGATTGGTCGATCAATGCAATATGATCACAAAGTTCCTCAACTGAAGCCATATTATGGGTGGAGAATATGACTGTGGCACCATTTTCCTTCAATCGAAAAATCTCATCTTTCAACAAGTTGACATTGATCGGATCAAAGCCACTGAAAGGCTCATCGAAGATCAGGAGTTCAGGCTCGTGAACAACAGTGACAATGAATTGTACTTTTTGCTGCATCCCTTTTGAAAGCTCTTCCACCTTGCGGTTCCACCAGCTCATGATCTCAAACTTCTCGAACCAGTACCTTAGCTTTTTCAGTGCATCTTTCCTGGGAATTCCTTTCAATCGTGCCAGGTAGAGTGCCTGGTCGCCCACCTTCATCTTCTTATAAAGTCCCCGCTCCTCCGGAAGGTAACCAATCCTGGATACATCATTCCGCTTCATCTTGATGCCTTTAAAACGCAGCTGGCCCTGGTCAGGTGCCGTGATCTGGTTAATGATCCGGATCAATGTGGTTTTGCCAGCCCCGTTAGGGCCAAGCAAACCAAAAATGCTTTGTTGGGGAACCGCTATACTTACCTTATCCAGGGCAAGATGATTTGCGAAGTTTTTGACAATTTCCGATGCTTCAAATAATACCATCAGGACATTAAAAAAATTTCAAATTAAATATGAAGCGAAGATAAATGATTACTCAGTAAACTCTCTGATCCTGTCAAAAAAACTTCTGTCCGAGCTGGATGGATTGGGCTTAAAATTCTCTGAATCAGACAATTCTTCAATAATCTTTTTTTCTTCCCTGGTCAATGCTTTAGGAATCCAGACATTGACATTAACTAAAATATCCCCACGATTATAGGAATGGACATCAGGCAAACCTTTTCCTTTTAAACGCAATATCTTACCTGACTGCGTACCGGGTTTAATCTTAACCCTGGCCTTACCTTCCACGGTTGGAACTTCTATGGTAGTACCGAGGGCAGCATCAGATATACTGATATATTTTTCAAACAACAGGTTACTGCCATCACGAATCAGTTCTTTATGAGGTATTTCTTCAATCAGGACAATCAGGTCGCCAGGAACGCCATTCCTTGCACCTGCATTTCCTTTACCGGTGACTGAAAGTTGCATGCCATTGGCAACGCCTGGTGGAATTTTAATGCTTATTACTTCTTCCCCTTTGACAATACCGTGTCCATGGCATTTATGACATTTTTCTTTGATGATCTTTCCTTCTCCTCCACAGGTGTGGCAGCTTGTCACCGTCTGCATTTGGCCAAGAAAGGTATTGGTCACCTGGCTGATCTGGCCGGCACCATTACAGGTATGGCAGGTTGTATAGGAACCTCCATCATGTGATCCACTACCCCGACAGGTATCACAAGCCACATATTTGTTGACCTTGATCTTCTTTTCAACACCGTTTGCGATTTCCTTCAAAGTGAGTTTCACTTTCACCCGGAGATTGGAACCTTTGTTTACCCTTCTCCTGGATGGCCTGCCCCCGCCGCTAAAGCCACTGAAAGCACCAAAACTATCCCCGAACGCATTGCCAAAGATATCCCCAAACTGGCTGAAGATATCATCCATCGACATACCTCCACTGAAACCATGAGCCCCGCCTTTAAGTCCACCATGACCGTATTGGTCATAGATTTGCTTTTTCTCAGCGTTACCCAACACTTCATATGCTTCCGCTGCTTCCTTGAATTTGGTTTCAGCATCCGGATTATCCGGATTCTTATCAGGATGGAATTTCAGGGCCATACGGCGGTATGCCTTCTTGATATCCTGATCACTGGCATTCTTAGGAACATCTAGTATTTCATAATAATCTCTGTTCGTCGTCATACAAATTGCAGTATTTAATTCTTATACCTGATGCCAGTTTAGCTTCCTACTACAACCTTGGCATATCGGATTACTTTATCGTTGAGCTTATATCCTTTTTCAATTTCATCCGCAACTTTGCCTTTCATCTCTTCTGATGGGGCAGGGATATTGGTAACCGCTTCATGAAAATCGGTATCAAATTCTTCCCCAATGGAATCAATCGTTTCGAGCCCTTTCTGTTGCAATAGGGTCAGGAACTTGTTGAATATTAACAGCACACCTTCTTTGAAACTTTCGTTAACATCCATTTCCTCAAATGAGGATAAAGCCCTTTCAAAATCATCCAGCACCGGCAATATGGAAATAATAACATCTTCAGATGCGGTTTTACCCAACTCAATCTTTTCCTTCAATGTCCTTTTCCTGTAATTATCAAATTCAGAAAAGAGACGCAGATATCTATCGTTCAGGCTATCAATCTGCTCTTTTAGAGCTATAATCTCTTTGCTTTCCTGTTTGGACTTCTTCGGTTTTGCCTTTGCTTTGCCTTTTGCAGGTTTTTGCACTTGCTCTTCCTGTTCAGCCTGCTCCTCCTTTTGGAATTCCTTTTCCTTATCCTTGTCCTGCTTTGTCATGTTAAAATTTATTATCAGTTAGTAACAATCTGCATTATCAAATAATTTGCCAATGCGGGCCAATCCGACAAATTGGCAGATAAAATAATAAGCCTGAAAAAACAGTGAAATAATTGATTGGGGGATTATTTACGAACGATATCCGCACCCAGTTTTCTAAGTCTTTCATCGATATTCTGATAGCCCCTGTCGATTTGTTCAATGTTGTGGATCACGCTTTTTCCTTCGGCCGACAAAGCGGCAATCAGTAACGAGACCCCGGCACGAATATCCGGAGAAGTCATCTCGATCCCTTTTAATGGATACTGCCTGTTCAACCCGATCACGGTGGCCCGGTGTGGGTCACAAAGGATGATCTGAGCACCCATGTCGATCAACTTATCCACAAAGAATAAACGGCTTTCGAACATCCATTGATGGATCAATACACTTCCCTTGGCCTGCGTGGCTACAACCAGGACGATACTGATCAGGTCGGGGGTGAATCCCGGCCATGGTGCATCACGTACAGTAAGAATGGAACCATCCATAAAGGTTTCAATCTCATATGATTTCTGAGATGGTAC
>JAUXCL010000099.1 GCA_030618905.1 Bacteroidales bacterium
AGCAAAGGTCCATATGTATATCCGGCGATGGTGAATAACTTGGATATAACGGACTGGTCATTAATCGCCCTGAACAGGATAATTACAGCCAATACCGTGAGCGAAACACCGATATGGACGAAATATCTTATTCTGATCCGTTGCTTCTCGCTGATGTCGTCCCTCTTCTGCAAACCCAGCATATCAATGCTGAATGAGGTGGTCAATGCGGTAAGTGCACTGTCGGCACTGGAATAGGCAGCGGCAATCAAGCCAATGATGAAAACAACCCCTGCAAATGCGCCCAGGTGGTTCAGGGCAATGGTCGGAAAAAGATCATCACTCAATTCAGGAATTGCAATTCCCATTTTTCCCGCAAAAATGAACAATACGGCTCCCAGGAATAAGAATAGTAAGTTAACCGGCACAAGAGCTATAGCCAGCCAGTACATATTTTTCCTGGCGTCTTTCAGGTTGCGACAGCTCAGGTTCTTCTGCATCATATCCTGATCCAGTCCTGTCATGACGATGGCGATAAACACCCCGGCCAGGAAATCTTTCAGGACGAAATGCTTATGTTGCCATTCAAAAAATGTGAGTTGTGATAAAGTGCTTTCCCGGACCATCCCCAGCAGCTCAGAGAGTGAAACATTGATACTGGATGCAATGACCAGGATGGTAATTAGCACAGACAAAAGCATAAAAGTCGTTTGTAACATATCCGTCCAGACAATGGTCTTGATCCCACCCCTGAAAGTATACAACATGATCAGGATGATAAAGCAGGTAACCGTTAACCAGAAAGGGATCCCCCAGGCATCGAAAACGAACAACTGAAGCACATTTACCACCAGGAACATCCTGAATGATGCGCCAATAACCCTGGAAATTAAAAAGAAAAAAGCACCGGTTTTGTATGACCAAAAACCAAACCTTTGTTCAAGATAGGAGTAAATGGAGGTCAGCTGAAGCTTGTAGTATAGAGGCAGCAGCACATTGGCAATGATAATATAACCAAACAAATAGCCAATGACGATGATCATATAGGAGAAGTTGGTTGATCCAACATCCCCTGGTATGGAAATGAAGGTTACACCGGAAAGTGAAGCGCCAATCATTCCATAGGCCACCACAAACCAGGGTGAAATACGGTCGCCGATAAAAAAAGAAGCATTGGATGACCTGCGCGCAGTAATCCAGGAGACAACGAATAATAATATCGTATAGAAAGAAAAACTAATAAATATTAAAGCAGGTGACAATCTTTAATGAATTTGATGGCTATAATTATGCTTTTATATTCGTGGCAAATGCCAGCAGGCTTTCAAATATGAAATCTGGTTCAAAATTATCAAATTGTTCTTTATGGCCGATAAAAACAGTGATCATCCCGAGTCTTTTGCCAAATTCGATATCATTCTCCGTATCTCCAACCATTACTGATTTCATAAAATCAAGCTCCGGGAACTCCTCTTTCGCTTTTAAGGCCATACCGGAATTTGGTTTACGGGTGATGTGCTTATCCTGCTCCAGGTATGGACTGAAATATACAGCCTTGATTTGTGCACCTTGATTTTCGAGCTTCCGGATCATTTTATCATGCACGGATTGCAAATCATTTTCCGTCATCAAAGCTTTCCCAATTCCCTGCTGATTGGTCACGATAAATACCCTTCCGAACAAGCCGGATAAGATTTGAACAGCCCGGGGAACACCGGGCAGGAAAACGAATTCATCGGGGCGTGTGACATAACCATCAATGATGCGTTTATTGATCACACCATCCCGGTCAAGAAACAGGGACCAGCTTGCATCAATTAAGAATTCCTTCAAGGTCATGTTGTGCTTTATTATAATCTTCAGGGATGCCAATATCCAGAAAATAGGATGAACAGGTCATGCCGAACATTGCGGATGATGTATAATGCTTTTCAAAACAGTCTTTTTCGAGGGAAAACTTATCGGGCATGTTCAGCTGTTCAAAATAGGGCTTCCTGATCAGGTATACTCCACCATTGACGTACCCTGTGCCTGATCTGACACCTTTTTCGATAAAGCCGGTAACCCTCTTTTTCATATCAAACTCCACACATCCATATCGCTGAATATTATCGACATGGCTCAGTGCGATGATCACATCAGCTTCCTTTACACTCCGGTCATTGTACATTCTTCGCAGGTTGACATCGAAATAAGTATCCCCGTTCAGGACCAGTACGTAATGTGAATTGATCTTCTTTAATGCCTGTTTGAAAGCGCCCCCGGTACCTAATGGTTCTGTTTCAACAGAATATTCAATTTTCAGGGAACCGTATTCATCTTTAAAATATTGTTGAATGATTTCCCGCTTATAACCAACTGCAAGCACCACTTTTTGAAGTCCCCAGGAGTTTAAATAGGAAAGCTGGTATTCAAGAAAGGGCCGTTCTATAACAGGTGCCATAACCTTGGGCAGTAACTTGATCACTCCCTTAAGTCTGCTGCCCTGCCCTCCTGCCAGTATGATCGCTTCCCTGATCACCTGGTGAAGAGCTTAGATTCGATAATTTCACAAATGATATGGCCGATCAAGATATGTGATTCCTGGATTCTTGGAATATCTTCCGAGGGCACCCTGATCAGCTGTTCGCAGAGGCCTTTCATCTTCCCTCCTGAAGCGCCTGTTAAACCAATCGTATGCATACCAATTTGTTTTGCGGTTTCAATGGCATTAATGATATTGGCTGAATTTCCGGAAGTAGACAGGGCAATCAGTACATCACCCTTTTTGCCTTTGGCCTGTACAAGCCTGGAGAAGATCTCATCAAAGCAATAATCATTGGCTACCGCTGTCAGGTAAGAAGTATTTACATGGAGCGCTTCAGCATACAAAGGGTCGCGATCGATATAAAATCGTCCGGATAATTCCGCTGAGAGATGCTGTGCATCAGCTGCACTTCCCCCATTACCACAGAACAACACCTTATTCTTTGACTTGAAAGCAGCAATGCAGATATCTGCTATGGCTTGTATACTGTTCAGTAAATCCTGGTCCTTGAGAAGCTCTTCTTTGACAGCAATGGACTTACTTATAATATCGCTTATATTGTTCATTTTTTCAGGCTATGAGTGTTTCTCCCATTTTACTATTTCTTCCAAAGGCTTTCTCTGGCTATTATGCCGATTCGGATCACCTTGATCGGCAGGGTATCCCAATGGCAGCAGCACAATAGGTTCGATGTGCTCCGGAAGCCCAAGGATTTCGGCACATAATTCTTTATCGAATGCACATACCCAGCAGGTCCCAAGTCCAAGGTCTGAAGCAGCCAGTGTCATGTGATCCACGGCAATGGCGATATCAATGTCGGTATGGTCCTTTTCATCTGAACCATGCCATGCCTGCTTGTGGTCTCCACAAATCGCGATCACTGCCGGAGCCGCACGGATCCAATCCCGCTGATAGGTACCGCAGATTTTCTCCAGGTTTTCTTTTTCCCTGATCACAATGAATTCCCAGGGTTGCTTGTTGGCAGCTGAAGGTGCAATCCTACCGGCCTCCAGCACCTGCAGCAACTTTTCTTCCTCAATTTCCTTATCCTGGTATTTACGGGATGAATATCGGGATTTAGCCAGTTCTATAAATTCCATAATGATGGTTTTGATATACAAATGTAATATTATTCATGTGAAACGTGAAATGAAAAACCAGTTTGGAACATTCTCGTCACGCGTCACGCATCACGCGTCACTTCTTTACAATGTAAAGATAATCCTCCGCTGTAATCTCCTCATAAGTGAGCAAGCCAAATCGTTCCACCAGTTCCGGATCCATCTGTTCTATGGATTTGTCGACATCAACCTCAAAACCGGCCTTTTCAAGCCGTTGGGGGTAGTCCAGTCCGTATTCCCTGACATGGTCTTTCTGGCCGAAGTGTTCTTCGCGGTCTTTTTCGGATGTAATGGAAGGGTCCTCATAGGTCAGGTCCCGTTTTATATTGATGGGCGACTGGATGATTCCCCAGCCACCTGCTTTTAAGACACGCTGCAGTTCTCTCATCGCTTTCAGGTCATCCTCAACATGTTCCATGGTATGATTGCAAAATACCACATCGAAAGTGTTTTCTTCAAAAGGGATATCATGTACATCCATTTTCACTTTGGCCAGGGGAGATTCCAGGTCGGCCGTAATATAATCCAGGTTATTCAGTTTCTCGAAACGCTTGATAAAGCAATATTCAGGTGCAACGTGAAGGACTTTCAGAGGAGCAGAAAAGAAATTTGTCTTATCCTGCAGATATAGCCACATTAAACGATGCCGTTCTAATGACAGGCAATTTGGACACAGGGCATTATCCCTGGTTTTAAACCTGCCATAAGGCAAGAATTTCCGGTATTTAGCCCCACAAACCGGGCAATTGACTTTGTTTCCCAGGTAAAAGAGACCGATAATCCTGGAAAAAAAATGACTGACCCGGTTCAGGTAGCGGCGTGGTATGAATCGTGTTACTATGCGGATTATCGTTTTCATATGCTCCAGCTTGTCAGCCCCGTATTCGTAAACTCATACCTATGCGGGATGCCGCCGAATTCGGCCAATGCCTTAACGACTTTATAGCGTGCATTATTGGGGCAATAGAAGATCATGAAACCACCGCCACCGGCTCCGGATATCTTTCCTCCGAGGGCCCCGTTTAGAATAGCCGCTTCATAAATACTGTCAATTAAAGGATTGGAGATGCCCTGGGCCATGAGTTTCTTGTTTTCCCATCCGAAGTTGAGGATCTCTCCTATTTTATCCAGTTCTCCTTTTAAGATGGCCTCCTTCATCATGACAGCCTGTTCCTTTATCTTATGTGTGGCTTCCACCGAAGTGGCATCATTTTTTAGCACATTTTCTCTTTGCTGTTCAATGATATTGGATGAGAGGCGGCTTGTTTTGGTATAATACAGGATGAGATTGTGGGCCAGTTCATTCAGATAACGGTACCTGATCCTCAGGGGATTCACAATTACCTTTTCATCCGCAAAGAATTCCATGAAATTTACGCCACCAAATGTGGCAGCATACTGATCCTGTTTACCACCGGCCATCTGCAGGTCGACACGCTCAATTTCATAGGCCATCCGTGCCAGGTCATATTCCCCAAGGGGCAGGTTAAGCCATTCAGCAAAAGCGCCCAGTATCGCAACAACCAGGGTTGAGGAGGTTCCCAGGCCTGATCCCGGGGGTGCATCTACATAAGTTGATAATTCAAATGATAAGGGATGACGAGTGAATTCGCTGACCACCCTGTTGTAGATCCCTTTAAGCAAGATCAGGTTTTCGTCAATTTCCAGGCTTTCCACCGCCGGAAACTCGTACTTTTCACCATTGTCAACCGAATTCAGGATGATCTTGCCATCATCACGGGGAACGATTGTTGCATAAGCATACATGTTGATGGTAGCATTCAGGATGGCGCCACCATACATGTCTGAATATGGCGTTACATCAGATCCGCCTCCTGCCAGGCCTATTCTTAATGGGGCTTTACTGCGTACAATCATCTAATTGTAAAAGTATCTATACTGAATAAATATATGTGTTGTCAGTTGTCTGTTGTCAGTTTCTCGTCACGCGTCACGCGTCACGCGTCACTATTTAATAACGTATTAATCGCATTAATCATATTCTCCCAGGCATATTTTTTCTTTTCCACCCTGACATTTTCTGTAAACTCTCCTTCCTTAGCATCCCTGAAGTAGGTCAGGATAACATCAGCAATCTGTTTAACTTCAGGAGCGACGACATAGCCAACCCTGCCATCCGGGACCATTTCCGGTAAAGCGCCGACATTGGACACCACCATGGGTTTGTCGAAGTGATATGCTATTTGTGTAACGCCGCTTTGTGTCGCATCCTTGTAAGGTTGAACCACAAGATCACTGGCACAGAAATATTTGGCTACTGCGGCATTGGGGATGAATTCATTATCCATGGTCACCAGGTTCTCAATCCCTGAGGAACGGATAAGCTCATGATAGGGCTCCGGGTTGGTATAGAACTCCCCGGCTACAAGTACTTTTAAAGGAAATGCACGCAAACGCTCATCAGCAAATGCTTTCAGGAGCAAATCCAATCCCTTGTAATCCCTGATAAATCCAAAAAACAGTATATATCGCTTATCCTGGTCCAGCTGGAGCATCTCTTTCGCTTCTGCTTTTGGGATAATGTCTCCAAAATTATCATACAATGGATGTGCACAGAATGCCCTTGGTTTTTGCGTGTCAAATAATTCAAGATCCTTTAAGACAGACTTTGACATGGTCACAAAACCATGCATCCTTTTGACAAAATACCTGGTCAGCATCGTATCCCCGATTCGTTTTTCATGGGGGATCACATTATCGGTGATGGCGATGATCCTGGTATGCTTGTTTTTTCTAATATATCTGGCGATGGTGCCCAGGCATGGAGCCATGAAAGGGATCCAGTAACGGACAATAAGTATATCCGGTTTGAGCTTCCTGATTTCTTTGCCCACATTTACCCAATTCAGGGGATTGACTGAATTCACCCTGGTGATGATGTTCAGATCATCGGGAGGGGATTCATCGGAATATTGTGTTTTACCAGGAAAAAGAAATCCTGGATATTGCAGGCTGAAATTATAGATCGTGACATCATCCCCATTATCCTGGAAGGCTCTTGCAAGCCTTTCGTTGAAAGTGGATATCCCTCCTCCTCTCAGGGGATAGGCAGAACCGAGAATTACGACTTTCCTGGGATCCGGCATAGGGAAAAGGATAAATTAATCAGTTTTCTTTTCTATGGTATAATGATCCTTATCGTATGAATTCCTGGAAATCATTTCCGCAAGGAAACCGGACAGGAACAGTTGGGTTCCAATGATCATGGCCAGTAAGGCCAGGAAGAAGATGGGTTGATCCGTGATGTTTCTCTGGGCATTCCATTTGAAGATCTTATCCAGGATGAGCCACAAAGAAATCAGGCCCCCACCGATGAAGAATATCGTCCCGATGGCCCCGAAGAAATGCATGGGTTTCTTGCCAAAACGAGTGACAAATGTGATGGACAAAAGATCGAGGAAGCCATTAATAAAACGCTCAAAACCGAATTTAGTAATTCCGTATTTCCTTTTCCGGTGTTCAACAACCTTCTCCCCTATTTTGTTATACCCGGCCCATTTGGCAATCACCGGGATATAGCGATGCATTTCTCCATACACTTCGATTTCTTTGATAACGGCCTTCTTATAAGCCTTCAGGCCACAATTAAAATCATGCAATTTAATCCCTGAGATCCATCGGGTGATCCTGTTAAAGAATTTAGACGGCAGCGTTTTGGATATAGGATCGTGGCGCTTTTTCTTCCATCCTGAAACCAGGTCGTAGCCGTCTTCCATGACCATCTTGTAAAGGCCCGGTATTTCATCCGGACTGTCCTGCAGATCGGCATCCATGGTGATGACTACATCTCCTGCAGCTTCTTTAAAGCCCACGTTTAAACCTGCTGATTTCCCGTAATTACGCTTAAACTTAACGCCTTTCACAGCAGGACTTTCGGCAGCCATTTGCTCAATCAGGTCCCATGAACCATCTTTACTGCCATCATCCACAAAGATGATCTCATAAGAAAAGTCATTTTTATTCATCACATCGGCGATCCATGACTGGAGTTCACCAATGGATTCCACCTCGTTGTACAAGGGTACGACAACAGAAATATCCATCAAATTATTAATTAGGCAACTCCTTCAAGTGATTTATCCTTTTTCTGCATGAAGATCGATACGATCAGAGAGAATATCAGGGCCATAATAGTATTCGCAATCAGTCCCATTACTGCCATCGCAATAGGATTCATAAAGCGCTTCATCCATGACTCAGCCATTTCAAATTGTTGATCAGTCATTTCAGGATTCTGCACCCACATTTCCTCTACTCGTAAATCTATCATTTCTTGTATAATTCCAGGATTGATATAGCTAAAATAAATAAAGCCATAAATTGCTGCTAGTATGGATGCATACAGGCCAATCATGAACCCGGTTGAAAAACTTTTACCATAGGTTATTAACCCACCGGCGTATTTATCCCGATAGGCTTTGATACCCATTATCATGGCAGCTATGAAGAACAGATAACCCACCCAGTTAGCATATTGCAATGAATCGAGAGGTACATTTAAGAGGTAAAGGATAAGGCTATAAACAATAAGTACAACGCCCAGGATAAGACCATAATTCAAGGCGATTTTGCCGGCTGACATTTTTTCGTTTTCCATGGATTTTGATTTAAATTGTTAACACTTATGCAAACATAACAAAAAAAAGCA
>JAUXCL010000035.1 GCA_030618905.1 Bacteroidales bacterium
CGCTTATCCCCTGTGCAGAAAATGGGCTGGTGCTCTTCTATGAGGACGATAAAGTACTGGAAAACGAAAACAGGAACTGGCATATTGCGCTGTTTGACAAGCAGTTACAGGAGTCATGGGTTCAGATAAGTGAGTTGAATAAAGGCATGAGTTATTTTCATTATGCCCTCTCAGAGGATATACTCTATCTTTTTTTCTTTTCTGTAGAGAAAAAGAAGTCAGATGAAGCAGATTTTCAAATCCTGAGAATTCAACTGAGCGATGGAAATATGACCTTACGTGAAGGATTCAATCCGGACAAATCAGAACCCACAGAATTTAAAATTATCAATGACAAAGCATGGATTGGTATTGCCCATAGGAATAGTGGAGCGCAATTGAATATTACAGACCTGAATACAGGTGTACGAATTGAAGTTCCCATTGATATTCCTAATCAGAATATTATTTCAGGCATTTTCCATGATGAAGCTAATGCCCGGGTGAATATCGTGGTTCAAAACTTTGATTCAAAGCTGCAAAGTGGTTTATATTTTCAAACATATGATTTAAATGGAAACCTGAAACGTAGCGCTGAGATTAAACCTGCCTTGAATGAGCGATACCTGAATACGGCTGAGCTGATCTCGAGAGATCAGGATATATACGCGCTGGGAACCTATAATGCTGAACGGGGGAAAGTCCCTTATGAAGGGGAGGACGGACTGCCACAATCTGCGGGCTTTTTCATTGCCAAATTTGAAGGGAATAAGCAGGTATTTATCAATTATTATAATTTCCTGGAGTTTGAAAACTTGTATAACTCCCTCAGTGGGAAGGATATCATGAAAGTCAGGAAGAAAGCGGAGAAGCAAAAAGATAAGGGATCTGAGTATTCTTTGAACTATAACTTACTTTTACACCCTGCAATGGTGGATCAGGATCATTTAATCCTGTTGGCAGAAGCACTTTACCCTGAGTACAGGACGGTTACCAATATGTACTATGATTATTATGGTCGTTTGATGCCACAGACCTATACGGTATTTGAAGGCTATAAATATTTCAATGGGATCATTGCGGCATTCGACAAGGAAGGAACATTAGTGTGGGATAATGATATCGAAATCTGGAATGTATTGACATTCGATCTGGAGAAATACCTGAATGCATATGTCCAGGGAAGAGAGCTCGCCCTGTTTTATAGTTGGGAAGGAAAGATAAATTATAAAATTATTGATCTTGACCTTCAAACAAGCGATGCCGACCAGGTGAACCTTGAACTAAAATATAAGAAGGATAAGGTGCTGGAAGAAGTAGGAAGCAGAATTCTTCACTGGTATGATAATTATTTTATCTGCTTTGGCTATCAGGAAATTAAGAACAATTCCCTGTCGAAAAGTAAAAGATCGGTTTTTTACGTGAATAAGGTTGCATTTCAATAGTTTCCATGAGCAGATCTCAATTATTAATAGATTATTTTGACTATACGATCCGTTCCAGGGGTAAGTTCAGTGTACATTCCCCTTTTGTATACCAGTTTTATACGGATATTATCCGGGACAATAATCATCAGGAGGCCTACAAGGACATTGAAGATGTGTTTCAGGTTTTAAAATCCAGGAAGCAACTCATTGAAGTTACCGATTTTGGTGCCAATAGCGGAGGAAGGCCATACCAGATGAGTTATGAGAATGTGGGCTCCCTGGCAAAATCCTCTGCTGTCCGCCCTCGTGTTGGCAGGCTTCTGCATCGTATTGCACGTTGGTCTCAGGCCGATAGTATCCTGGAACTCGGGACCTCATTTGGTATAAGTACCATGTACCTTGCCAGCGGTGCTTCAAAGGCCAAAGTGCATACACTTGAAGGTTGTTCGGCCAGGGCAACAAAAGCGATCATGAATTTCGATAAACTGGGCCTGGGCAATATTCAGGTCCATATCGGGCAGTTTGATATCCTGCTGAATAAGGTAATTTCCGGGATGGATAAGATTGACATATTATTCCTTGATGGGAATCACCGCCAGGGGCCAACCATCAAATATTTCGAATCCTGTGCAGAAAAAGCCACAAATGACAGTATTTTTATTATCGATGATATACGCTGGTCGAATGGGATGAAAAAGGCCTGGGAGGCCATCAAAAAGCACCCCGGGGTTACGGTCAGTATCGACTTGTTTAGCCTGGGGATCGTGTTTTTTAGAAAAGAATCTTCAAGGCAAGATTTTTTACTTAAGTTCTAATATTTATTTTACTTTTGTATCTATACACCTAATAATTATGAGTCAAGAGGTTATACGATTGATAGATATTACCAGACATTTCCAGGTTGGTACTGAAATTGTGCGGGCTTTACAATCCATCACCCTGACTATCAACAATAATGAGTTTGTTGCTTTAATGGGACCCTCAGGCTCCGGAAAATCAACGCTGATGAACCTTCTTGGTTGCCTGGATACGCCAACATCCGGCGAGTATTATCTGAATAGTAAGGATGTCAGCAAACTTGGAGATAATGAACTTGCTGAGATCAGGAATCATGAAATTGGTTTTATTTTTCAGACTTTTAATTTGCTGCCAAGGTCGACGGCCCTGGAAAATGTTACCTTGCCCCTCATCTATGCGGGATTCAATAAAGTCGACAGAATTGACAGGGCTGAAGAGGTGCTTGGTCATGTTCAATTGTCTGACAGGATGAACCATAAGCCCAATGAGCTTTCCGGAGGACAAAGGCAACGTGTGGCCATTGCAAGGGCTTTGGTTAATAAGCCCTCCATTTTGTTGGCAGATGAGCCAACCGGTAACCTGGATTCAAAGACATCCCTCGAGATCATGGAATTACTGGAAGAGATCCATGAAGCAGGAAATACCATTATTGTGGTTACCCATGAAGAAGACATTGCTCACCGTGCGCACAGGATCATCCGCTTGATTGATGGAAAAATTGCATCTGACGAGGTAAATACTCCTGTTAAAACAACAACAATCAAATAGTAATTCCAGGAAGTGTTAAGTGCAGTGATATATTTTCAATATAATGGATTCAGGGCATAAAATATACACCAAAGGTGGTGACCTGGGGCAAACATCCCTATTGGGGGGTACACGTGTATCAAAATCAAATCAACGGGTTGAAGCATATGGTACCGTTGATGAGCTAAACAGTCATATTGGCCTGATCAGGGACCAGGATATCGATGAACATGTGAAAAATGTGCTGTTGGAAATCCAGGACAGATTATTTACCCTGGAATCCAATCTGGCCAGGGACCCTCAAAAAGACATTCCGGGAGAACTTCCGCAACTCAGTGAGAATGATGTGCTTATGCTTGAAAAGGAAATTGATTCCATGAACCTGGATCTTGAGCCTCTTTCTTCATTTATCTTACCCGGCGGTCACCCTGTCGTTTCATATTGCCATATTACCAGATGTGTATGCAGGCGGGCCGAACGTGTCACCATCAAATTGAACGAAGAAAGTCCTGTTGATTCATTGGACATTAAATACTTAAATAGGTTGTCTGATTACCTTTTTATACTTGGGCGAAAGTTATCTAAAGATTTCAATGCTTCTGAAACCCCTTGGGACCCTAAGGTTTAGCGCTTTATCTCCATCCTGAATTTTTTACTTGACTTTTATGTAAAATGGATTATTTTTGCAGAAAATAACTAAGCATTTTAGAATATGTACTGGACATTAGAATTGGCTTCAAAATTAGAGGATGCACCGTGGCCATGTACAAAAGATGAATTAATTGACTTTAGCATACGTTCAGGTGCACCTCAGGAAGTTATCGAAAATCTTCGTGAGATTGAAGACGAGGGGGAAATGTACGAAAGTATTGAAGATATATGGCCGGATTATCCTACGAAAGAAGATTTCTTCTTCCATGAAGATGAATACTAATTAAGAAAAGAAACTAAAGTTCACCTTTGAGTATTTTCTATGCTGATCAAATCGCTCATGCGATGAAAAATCAATGTCAGCGGGATGTTCAACAATTAACCTGCCTCCCTCTTTAAGTAGTTGGTTCATAAAAACAAGATCTGGGATATTATCTATTCCTTCCATATCATAAGGTGGATCCGCGAAAATAATGTCAAATTTTCGGTTCATTTGTTCAAGTACCATGAAAACATTGCCTTTAATCGTTTTGATCTGGGTCATATCCAGTTTGCCGGCAGTGTCGGTAATAAACTTAACGCAAGCATAGTTGACATCCACTGCTAAAACACTGTGTGCTCCACGCGAAGCAAATTCATAGGAGATTGATCCGGTACCTGCAAACAGATCCAGAATTTCGAGTTCCTCTATATCGAATTGATTGTGCAGGATATTAAAAAGACTTTCCTTTGCCAGGTCAGTAGTAGGCCTGACCGGCAGATTTTTCGGCGCATGTATTTTTCGCCCCCGATGGGATCCACTTATGATTCGCACTGGCTCAGGCTAAGCAAGGAGAAGAAGCGATGTTTTGGTATGTCAGCAGGCCTTTTGCTCAACTGATCATCAACTGATCCGGCCATCACACCCAGTTGGGCCAAATATTGTTCCAGAAGACGGTATTCAGCCATGGTACTATCAATTTGTCCCAGCAGAATAACCGGAATCTGTTTCGTGTCGAGCTTCAAATGATCTGCTACGTGCAGGATATGGTAAAGGATGTCTTCCCTGGTTTTATTCCGGAATGATTTGCAGAACTGCAGTTTCAGATCCTTAAAATACAATATATCTATAGCATTGGTTCTGAAATTGACGAACAGGCCTGCTTCTCCAGGTTGTTGTTGAAGGTGTCTGGCAAGGGAATCTGCTAAAACACTGATGTGATGTCTGATATTTGGAGATGGAAAATAATCCTCCACCATCATCTTGTCGGCGACAGGTATGGCGTAAGCATTATAGATTTTAAGCGAAGTGACAGGGTCGCTGAAATAGCTGAATTCCAATTCAGCCAGCATTTCCTGGTTGAGGTTTATATATTCTTTGAGACTTTTTTCTTCGAACAATGGAGTTGGGATCAAAGAAAAGTAATCGTTTTCAAAGATGACTTTTACAGCTTTAAATTTTTTTCCTTTCCATTCTTTGTCTTTAAAAATTTGATCGAGTGCTTTCTGTTGTTTATCAGGCTCTGAGGAAAATGACTCAAGGGTAACAATTCGTTGAAGACTGCCGTCAAAATATGCATAAGAAATACTTCCCTGCCCCAAATGGACGAGCAATTCAATATTATCATTCCTTAGTGGGTCGAATGCATCATCAATGAATTGATGGCTAATAGAAAGCTTGTCAGACATGGGTTGATTGATTATTCCCAATTGCCGTCAGTGGAAGGTTCTAACATAGATCCAACTTTGAGTCCGGGAAAATGATCCATGTCTTCTTTGGATTTGATAAGATTGACCACAGATTGGTTATCTAATCCACTCAAATAAGTTTTAAACAGGGCAGAGGCTTCGAATACGGCTACCTGTAAACCACCTTTTTTCACCTTACTGGCATCTAATGTAAAAAACTGCCCGCCTGAAAAAGGAATATACTTCAGGGAATCAATTAAACTCGCTGACCTGTATCTAAATAAGGAGTCTCCAACATTGATGTATCCTATGGTGTCGCTAATGGTCATGGTAAAAGTGGTATCTTCCGGATCTGCAATGATATTAACCACCGCAATTTCACCGTTTTTCAGGAAATCGATCAGGGTGTCTAAATCAGCAGCATAGACCTTATAAACTCTTTTGTAAACCAATTGTGTAGACCGGATGTCTTTTAATCTTTGTATCACCTCGGTCTCTCTGATTTCCTTCTTCTTGTTGAACCGAAGTGGTTGCATAACGCTTTCATAAACAAAATAAGCCAAAACGATGATTATTATTCCCAGGGAGATTTTAAAAATGAGGCTTTTCATAGCGATGATTTTTGGATATGTGCAAATTTAAAACTTTTTTTATATAATGTTTGATTTTGCTGATTATTTAATACAAAAATTATGCTAGACGTCACGCGTCACACGTCACGCGTCACGAGAATTATGTAAATTCTCTTTGAATTCGTATGAAAAATTACTATTTTCAAGGAGAAAAATAAAGGAGGTCTTTATGCAAACGTATATTTTATTAACAAAATTGACTCCTGAACTTTTACAAATGATGAAGGATCGCGCCAGGCAGGGTAAAAATTTTATGGAACAGGTAAAAGACAAATGTCCTGAAGTAAAATTTGTTGCACATTATGCTTTACTCGGGCAGTATGATTTCATGGATATTTATGAAGCCCCTGATGTTGAAACTGCTGCCAAAGTTTCCATGATCAGCCAGGCAAACGGTGCATTGCAAGTGGAAAGCCTGCCTGCTATTCCTTACAAAAGGTTCCTGGAGATGATCGATGAGATTTAGCGGAGTGCTTCAGTGATCATGGTTTAACCTTTAATCTCACTGTATTTCGGTATGTCATCCAGAAAGGTATAATCATCATTTTCGTAATTGATTTTACAACAATAGTGGTCGATTCCGTTGCTTATGATCATATAATCAACCTTCAGTCCCATATTGTACCGGGCTGCCTGGTCGAAAGCATCCTGTGATAAGCTGATTTCTGGCGACTTGCATTCTACGATCAATTTAGGTTCCCCTTTATTGTTGAATATGACAATATCATAGCGCTTTTGCATCTTTAAGAGCTTCAGCCCTCGCTCAACACTGATCAAAGACAATGGGAAGCCTTTTTCCTGTACCATGTAATGAATGAAGTGCTGTCGTACCCATTCTTCTTTGGTCAATGCAACATATTTCTTCCTGATGATATCGAAGATCATCAATTTGTCCCCTGCCTGTTGGATCTTCAGGTCGTATTCGGGAAGGTTTAGTTGCTTCATAATTGTTTTCAAGACTCAAGTGGAACGAGGTGAAGCCGAGTGACATCCCGCCGAAGGCGGGGACACAAGACTTAATACTTAATACTCAATACTTAATACTAAATACTCAACACTCCGAACACAAGATAGGAATATTTTGAGATGGATAGTATGGTTTTATGAAGGATCTGTTTCCAGGGGTTCAAGTTCTTTAGCTGAACGGTTTTGGATGAGGGAGCGGACAGGTCTGATTACCCTTACGATGAACCTGATGTCTTCGGTGATAATCTCCCCAACACCTTTCATCTTCTGGTTAAATACAAGATCTCTTCCGTAATTGGTTTTTAGCCCATTCAGCAGACTAACTTCAACGGCATAAAAGTTATCCGACGGGACGGTAGAAATATTGCTGATGATCCCTCTTACCATGCCAAATTCCATGTAAGGATAATTGAAGAATTTTATATTCACCTGCTGTCCGACTTTAACCTTGCCTGACCCTTTGATGGGCATTAGCATTTTTCCAATGATATTTGTGGAATCCAGGGGAACAATGGAGACTACCTTCTCGCCTATAACAACATTTTGGTTTTCTGTCCAGAACCTTGTAAATGTTGCTATACCGTCAATAGATGCTTCAATCACATATTTTTGTTCCCATATTTCAATCTGGCTGATGAGATTAGAGAATGATTCCCTCAAATTCAATTTAATTGTACTGCTATCCTGCTTGAATTGCAACTTGTAATCCAGGATCTGTTCCTCAAGTTCATTGATTTTGATTCTGGTATCTGCCAGGTTGGTGCGGGCTGCTTCAAAGTCATGTTTCTTCTTTAGCATTTCGCTTTTCTTCTTTTCCAATTCTACCTCTGCAATAGTTTCATTTTCAAAGAGTGTTTGATGTCTTTCATAATCTTTCATGGCAAGATCATAGTTCTCCTGTAAGGTATTTCTTTGCCGGTAGGAATATTCATAAAATAACCGGTAATCATCCACCTGGTTTTCAAGGGCGAGGATCTTTTGATTGTAGAAATCGACTTTCAGGAAGCTCTCATAATCCAGATAACTTTTCAGGAAGAGAGAGTAATAGGACTGGACTTCACCCAGGTTATTGTATTGTTCATAATCTAAGGCAAGAATTTCCTGCCCATGACCGTTCAGGATATATGGTTTTATGGTATTGAGATCAACTCTGAGTCTGAATACTTCATCCTCATATGCCGGGTTTTCAATCATGGCAATTTTTTGACCTTCAACAACATGTTGCTTGTCATCAATATAAAAACGCTCGATTTTCCCTGTTGATTTTGCGATGATTTCAGCGGGAGGATTTTGAGTGATCACTTCAATCTCTGCAGGAATAAAATCCGGATATTTAAAAAACCAGCCAGCGGTGAATATAAGGGCAATAATAAAGAAGAGCAGGGTGATTCCCCACCTGATGATCCAAGGTGGTATAGTGCCCAGGATTTCCTGAACAGGCTCGGATCGTAATTCGATTTCGGTTAATTTTTTACCTTTAACAGGCGCCATCGTCTGTTTTACACCTTAAAAGTCAATTTAGTTACCTAACTCAAGCTGATTTTTAACCAATTGGTAGTATGCTCCCTTTTTAGCCGTTAAGTCCTGATGGTTCCCAATTTCTGTTACCTGCCCCTTTTCAAGGACGATAATCTGGTCTGCATTCTTCACTGTGCTCAGGCGATGAGCGACAATAATGACGGTTTTACCCTGGTAAAACCGGGTAAGATTTTCCATGATGGACTTTTCATTATTGGCATCCAGTGCGTTGGTGGCTTCGTCGAAGAACAAAAATTCAGGATTTTTATAGATAGCCCGGGCGATCAGGATTCGCTGCTTTTGACCCTCACTAAGACCCACGCCTTCCATCCCTATCCTGGTATTATAGCTCAGGGGTAATGATTCGATAAATTCCTGGATATTAGCGATTTTAACTGCTTGTAATAATTTTTCTTTATCAGTGAATTCGTCGCTGACAGATATATTGCTGGCGATGGTATCTGAAAAGATAAACCCATCCTGCATGACTGCTCCACAATGTTGTCGCCATGTACGGTTACTGATATTTACCAGGTTGGTATCACCAATACGGATCTCGCCTTTAACGGGTGGATAGAAACCAAGCATCAGCTTTACCAGCGTGGTTTTCCCGCTTCCACTCGGTCCGACAATGGCACTTACTTTCCCGGCCGGGATATTGATTTTCACTTCATCAATAACCAGTCTGGAATGTGGCCCTTCATATTGGAATGATACATTATTAAAATCGATGCTCTTTTTTTCAGGAATAGCACTGATACGAGCTGTTTCCGGGTCTTCTTCATCTTCACGCTCATGGATCTCTCCCAAACGCTCTAAACTGATCTTTGCATCCTGCGTGGAACGGAAAAACTGGATCATCTGTTCGATCGGACTGTTAAGCTGCCCGATGATGAACTGCACAGCCATCATCATACCCAGGGACATTTCTCCTTCAATTACAGCCTCAGCTGCAAAGAAAATAATCAGCACATTTTTCATCTGGTTGAAAAAGACGGCACCGGCCTGCTGGTATTGGTTGATGGCCAATCCCTGTATATTTACGCGAAACAGTTTAGATTGTATCTTTTCCCATTCCCAGCGTTTTTGTTTTTCGCAGTTGTTCAGCTTGATCTCCTGCATTCCTGTGATGATCTGTATCAGGTTGCTCTGGTTATCTGCCTGCTGGGCAAACCTTTTGAAATCCACCTCTCTGCGTTTTTTCATGAATATCAATACCCACGCTGCATACAGGGCGCTGCCGATGATGAAGACAAGCAGGATCTTCAGGCTGTAAATACCGAGAACAATAGCGAAAACCACCAGGGTGAAGAAGGAAAAAAGAATATTCAGTGAGGAAACCGCCAGGAAATTTTCTATCCTGCTGTGGTCACCAATTCTTTGCAACAGATCACCAACAAGTTTTGTGTCAAAAAACTTAATGGGCAAACGCATCAATTTAATCAGGAAATCCGAGATCAATGAAATGTTGACCCGCGTGGTCACATGCAAAAGAATCCAGCCCCGTATAAAATCAACCAAGGTCTGGCTGATAACCAGAACGACCATGGCAATAAGTACCAGTGTAATGAATGAAAAGTCCTGGTTGGATATTCCGATATCCACAATGGCCTGGGTGAGGAAAGGGAATATGAGTTGGATCAAGCTGCCGAGTAACAAGCCGAGTATCAGCTGAATGACAAATTTCCGATGGGGCTTGACATAGGAAAATAAGAACCTGAAACTTTTTTTGTTCAGCGCTTCACCTTCCTGTTTATAAAAATCAGGTGTAGGTTCAAGTAATAAGCATACGCCCTGGTATTCACCATCCACTTTTGTGCTTGCCCAGCCTTGCAGAAATTCTTTGCTGCTGTACTTTATCAGACCATGGGCCGGATCCGCAACATAAATGGTGTCCTTCTTTATTTTATAGACGACAACAAAATGCTGCTGGCGCCAGTGAACAATGCAAGGCATGGGTGTTTCCTGCTTTAACCTATCCAGGCTTAGCCTGACACCCATGGTCCTGAATCCAATGGATTCAGCAGCATCACTGGTGCCCAGCAAGGATACCCCTTCCCTGGTAATATAACTTCTGTCCCGCAGTGTCTGCAGGGCATAAGTCCTGCCATAATATTTGGCGATCATGCGTAAACAGGCAGGACCACAATCCATTGCATCCAATTGCTTATAAAAAGGGAAGTTGAACATACGGGATAAATATAATTCAAATATATTAAAAATGCCTATTGAATGTTTCGATATTTGTTTTTTGCTGTATAAGATTTGTATGTACGGAAGAGGAAATCATACAATACCATTTCATAGGTGCGCTGCCTGGCCCGGAACAACCTGTTCATCATCATATGGATATAGGATCCGCAAAGGTCATCCAATTCATGAGTGTCCGTTTTGTTTGTGACAGCAATGATTTTATCAGCAACCGGTTTGATGCGTTCTGATCGCCGGCGAATAATGTTTTGGATTGAAAGAGCCCTTTCACTACCCTTATCATTGAAGATCACATCATCAATCCTATTCCTGAATTTTCTGTACTTCGTACTGATCTGTTTGGCCAGTTTAGTATCCTTATTAAACTCTTTGGCAAAGGAAAAGTTAAGGTTTCGAAGCAGCTCAAGCTTTCTGCTCCCGGTGTACTGAAAATCATCCAATAAAGCATCAACAGCCATAAGGCTGCTTAAGCATTTGTCTTCATCTAATTCTTCTCCTTTAATGATTTCCAATAGTTGAATGCACATCTCACTATCATAGAAGAAAATCATTTCTGCGTATTCCATGGTCCTGGTCCCATAGCGTTCAATTTCCCGGTGATAGGTATCTATTTGGATCCTATGAATTAAACCCTGGAGAAAATATGGGTCAGAAAGATCTTTGATCAGCTGAATCAGGGTTTGACAGTAATCCATTTTTGACACATGGAACCTGATCCTGAGGTGATTATCGGGATCAGCATACCTGATATAGAACCATTGGTCTATTATGGATTGCTTCCATAGTTGATTTGAAACCTCCTTGATCAGGCCGGTTAATAATTTATCTGAGGTTTTAGGCCCACAATATAACTTGTAATATATCCATTCCGAACCAGGAATAAAACTGTGCTGAATTATTTCATTTTTTGTTTTACTCACTTTAAAGTCGTTTTATGCAGGGCGGCAATTATCTCATGATTGTAAGAACCATGCTTACTTTTAACCATCGCGGATGCCGGGTCGAAAAGAAACTCTTTTAGGGTAATGGCTGATCTTCCTTTAATCAAGGAAGCCAACATTTCTCTACTGAACCTGTTGTTGAAATTGACCAGTAATTCATTGTCAAAATCAGCAAGCAGGACCATCTCCGGTATTTTCAAATTTTGACGCCATTCAGCCAATTTATCCTGACTATTTACATTGATTAATATTTCCGACAAATCTCTGATTTGCTTTTGCTGCAATTTCCAATGCGCAGGTGATAAAACCAGGTTTTTATAGACTACCCGCGGGAAATACCTGTATTTTGATTCCAGGAACCCCCATGAAAAATCCAGGTTATCATGGGTGTCTTGTGCTTGAAGATCACAAAGAAAACGGTATACAGGTATGGCATTTCTTGCATAATTGTGTGCAGAACTCAGTTTTGGGATGACTTGTTTATGATGCTGCTTTGACCGCAGCAGGATCTTCTCATTTCTTATGCTGATAAACAGGTCATTAACAGGGATTTGATGTGCGGAGGGAACACTTGCCCTGGACAGGTAGGGAATCTCATAAGCCCTTAAAACCGGTCTTTGCAGAATATTTCCTGTCCTTCCTTCAGGAAGATGGATAATTTCGGCCAGGATGACATCCGGATGATGATCTGCCTCTTGATCAGTGATATCCATTGCAAGTTTATAGATATCCTTATGCATATGACAAAAACGGCCGATAATATTTGCGGCACCGGGACCGGCAGCCCAGAGGATCTCCAATTTGGGATCATGTCCAGCGATTACTCCGGGATCTAAAACCCGAAAACATATATTAAAGGTGTCGGGTAAATCAGTAAAGTCAATTGTGAAATTTTGCAGGTCCTGCTCTTCAATCCTTATTTCCATGCTATCATTATGAATAGCTTCGTAATATTTATCCAGCAACAAATCATATTGTGGGTGCCATTGAATTTTTCCGGGTAATCGATCTCTTTGCGGTAAGATCAGGTCATCAATCAGGGGTGCCGGGTCAGCAAGGTTAGCTTCGATTCCATAAGCGATTCCAATCTCAGGATCGAGCGCATGTAATAAAGGGACCTCTTTCATTTCATAGCGGGCCATAAATTTCGATCGGAATTCTCTTAATTCAGGTGAATCTGCTTTTATACTGAAGGCTTTCAATACCCTGATCCCATCCATGAGCTCATCTTTAATTCCGGATTCGAGGGTGCAATCCTGAACAGATTTTTCAAGGTCGACCTGGAATAAATATTTGTTGTTGATGCTTGTATCTAAACTGCCAAGTGTTTCCCTGGCCCGGACATAGTGGTCTATGCTGTGATTTTTGCCTGAAGCATCATGCAATTGCCCGTGCACCTTTTTCAGGATCTCAATTTTCGATGCTGCTTGACCGGTTTTTTCAATTGTGCTGATGATCTCTTGCAGAGGTGAGGATGCGGTAAGCACAGGTTCCAGTTCAGAGACAAGCACCTGGCTGTTGACTATGTCCATGATAAAGGCAACGGATGTGCGCTTACTGCACCCGTCATCAAGCAAAATTTGTGTCAGCTCCTTCAGGGTTTTTCCTGACCTGGCCTCTTCCAGGATCCGGCCTAATGCTTTGCTGTGATCAACTGAAACAATATGGTGGGTGTGCTGTTCTTTGTTGTACCGGCACTCAACATACCGGATTGAGTCAGCAACATTATACATACTTGAATTGGGGTAATATTTTAGCTGGTGTTTAATGCCAGGATCATTTTCCAGATCCCGGGTCAGCTGTCCAAGGTAATGCATGTCGAGCCGGACATGTCGTTTAGCTTGATCAACAGGAAAGATTTTTATAGATGAATGCTCACTCCAATTCCCGGCATTAATTCCGGCAAACAGGCCAAAAGGAGTTGCCCTGACTGACATCCTGAGCAGATACCTGAATAAAGTCCTGGCCAGTTTCCGGGTAAGTTCCGGGTCGTTTGAATGTTTATTTTTCCATTTCTCAATTTGCGTATACAGTTCCGGAGAAGCCAGGAAAACGCCTTCTTTAACAAACTCGTCTTCCCATAATGCCATGACCTGCAGTGCCGGAATATCTTCCATATTAACCCATGGAGAAATGAAGTCATGCGGCAGGGCAGGGGTGCGGAGCAGAAAAGTATTAAAAAAGCGATATGGGTAATTTTCCGGCATAATGCATTTTAATGAATCAGGAGGCATGTGTCCCATTCAGGCTTCTCGTTGCTGATGGATGTCATCAGGGACAGGCCAATGCCTGCGACCCCTTCCAGCAGTCCGTGCTCATTATCCCATTCCCCCCTGGCATTGTTCCGAAAAGCTTTAAATCCCGCCAGTCCATCATGAAACCGGGCCATCTCCAGAGTTTGGCGGATCCAGAATTCAGCAGCTTCATGATATTTTTGATCTTTGCTAAGCTGGAAGATATGGTTGAAGACCTGTGCCAGTCCGGCAGTACCATGGCATAAACCCGCATCCATGACATAATCCGCACTGAGAGATTGCCGCCGGGAGCAATTTTCAAAGATTTCAAGGTAATCCTTTTCCCAGGCAGCATTGTTTGTTGCAATAGCAGCTTGTTTAATGGCCAGCCCTATTCCCGGATCCCCGTAACACCATGCCAGTCTGCTGGTGGCCGGGGTGCCTTTAAGGATCCAATTGGGAAAAAATGAACGGTACTTCCGCGGGTCCTGTTTATATTGTAATAAATATTTCATTGACCCTTCCATCAGGTCCAAAGGACATTCTTTGTCAATACCCATTTGATAAAGCCTTGAAAGAAATGCGATGACACCGGGCAAGCCGTGTGCCATGCCCAGGTTAACACCGTGGATGATTTCATCCAGATGTATATCTGCCTTCCAGCTTATTTGTCCATTTTTGTCTTTGATGGCAATCTTATCCAGGCTGTCAATCAAATCAACAAGGTATGCCGGATCTTTCTTTCGCTTAAACCTTTCCAGAAAATACATTCCATAGCCAAGTCCTCCATGCAGAAAATCAAAATTGCCATGACTGAAATCAAGTTTCATGAGTTTTGACAATGCCAGGTCAATTTCCTCCAGGCTTTCTTCCTGATCAAAATCCAAAAAATCCTGTTGGATAAGGTGCTCGATCAGCCAGGCAACACCGGCCAGTCCATCAGCATAGGTGAATGAATCATTGTGATCCCGGATCTCGTCCAGGATTTGGTTCAGCAATGAAAAACCAAGGTCATTTGAGTGTTCATTCCGGAATACCCTTGCATGGTAAAGCAGGAAAAGAACAATCCCCGACTTACCAACCATTAAGCTGGAATCCGTTTCCTGGTAATCCAGGTTGTAAAAGACCTCAGCTATTTCATCAATTTTTGATCTGACCTGGCAAAAGAGGGATTGATTGGTGATGACAGGTTCGATCATACATGTTCTTTCTAGTTAATACCAAAAAATGGGTTTTGTCCCCTTTTTTTTATGAATTTAGTAAAAAAAACTAAATTCTCGTAACGAGTGACGAGTGACGCGTGACGAGAAGTGTTATTTTTTTGTGTTCATTCTTTTACCCACCCCCCGTCCCCCTCCCTACCGGTAGGGAGGGGGTGCGTTCTGAGCAGACTTTGCAATACACCCCTTGCCTGGGGGTGGGTATGAAAAATTGTTGAAAAATCTGCAATTCTCGTAACGAGTGACGAGTGACGCGTGACGAGAAGTGTTATTTTTTTGTGTTCATTCTTTTAC
>JAUXCL010000124.1 GCA_030618905.1 Bacteroidales bacterium
CTATGCTCAATGGAAGCACATCACAATATCCTTTGATAATGGGGAGAGCCCATTGCAATGGATCTTCTTTCCACATCACGGAATAAGTGATGGCGATGGCTAACTCATTAAGCAGTAGGGAATAAACCACATCGCCGAAGTCGATTAAACCGCTAACCTGATTATCATTTACAACGATATTTAAGTCATTGGCATCGGAATGAATGATACTTTTCCGCATCCCGGGTAAGAGGGGACGGACAATTTGATGGTATTGCTGGTGATAATACTCAACAATCTTACGATCTTGGGAATTTCGTATGAATGATGCCAGATCCCGGGTCATATCTATTTGCAGGATGTCCCACTCATATTGGCGTGCTTCGATAGTAGGATCACGGTGATCCAACAATACATTATTCATTTCTGCTAAAAACCTGCCCAATGATTCAAATAATTCAGGAGTATGCTCCACATCGGCAAGTAATTCTCCTACCAGGAATCGAAGAAGCCGGAATATCAAAGTGGTGCTATCCGATTTCAGGGAGAAAAATTCTGCCCCGTCTTTGGTCTTTACCGGTTCCTGGAAACTGCCCGGGAGCTGATTGGAAAGCAAATTCAGCACTTTGTTCTCAGCGAGTAAAATTGCGATAAGGTCCTCTTTTTCATGATATTGCTTAAGCACATACCTGCCTTCCTTTGTCCGGACCTCATAGTTGACATTGGCGTATCCATATAACTTTTTAATGTCAGCCCCGGGGATGCCATATTCAATATGCAATACCTGCTTTAAAGTAGTTTCCATTTTGTATTCATTGAATCAAATGGTAAAAATAGATCAAATAAAAAAGGCCCCCAAATTGAGAGCCTTAAAATGTCCTTCGCCTGCAAACTAATCCTTCTCTTCATCATCGTCCTCATCATCGTCCTCATCATCATCCTCATCATCGTCCTCATCATCGTCAACGTCCTCGTCCTCATCTTCATCCTCGTCTTCATCCTCATCTTCGTCTTCTAAAAGTTCTTTTTTCAGGATCTTACCCTCTTTGGAAACGACGATTTCATATTCCACTTCTTCATCACCATCTTCTTTTTCGATCTCCATCTCATATCCGCTATACTCTGCGGTTTCGATCATTTCCACCTCTTCAATTTCAAACCCCTCAAATTCCAGGCTAACTGCTTTGATGATTGCTTCAGGCAAATCTTTCTTATTAATCTCTTTTTCTGTTTCTAACCATTTTCCGCTGGCATCGAAGCTGGCACACATCTCAGTGCCATCCATTTTGAAATCCGCTTCCCAGGTTTTATCCTTTTCTTGGTCCCAATCGACTTTTTCAGCTTTAGGAAATTTCTTATTGAAGGCAGAAACTACATCTTTTGGAGCTTCTACCTGGCTGCATGCAACGAAACTGAATGCAATAAGCACTACTGCAATTGATAATAAGTTTTTCATGGTGTTTTAATTATGTTTGGTGAGTAAGCAAATATAAATCTACAATCTAAAGAAATTCTAAAATGACAGGGTAAATCGATGCATGCCATCAATGTAATCATATGCTATCTGAATCGAATTCATCTCACATATTTTTTTCACTATAGATAATCCAAGGCCGATAGATTTTGCAGCTGGATCAGCTTTAAAAAACCTGTCAAAAATCTGATGGCTTTCTTTAATCTTCACATCGCCTGAATTGGAAATCCTTAATACATTATTTTTTGTGACCAATTTAATTTTTCCATGCTTAAGGTTATGTTTTATGGCATTACTGATGAGGTTATTGATAAGAATTTCCGCCTGATTCTTGTCCATTTTACAGATGATATCTGATGAAAAGTGTCTCTTAAGCTCCAGATGATCCATATCTATAAGTTCATGGTAGTTATCTAATACTTTATTAATCAGGCCCTTCATGTCAATTGTTTGAATGTCTGCAAATTGTTGGTTGTCAAGCTTTGTTAGCAAGAGTAAACCCTTATTCAAATTATTCAGGCGACTTACTGAACCCTGAATGCTATTTAATATCTTTATTTGTGATTCCGATATTTCAGAATCATTGATGAGTACTTCAAGTTTGCTCCCAATGATGGTTAATGGATTTTGTAATTCATGAGCAGCGTTTTCTGTAAATAGTTTAAGGCTTTTATAATCCATGCTTATTTTATCAGTAAGCTTTTGAACAGATTGGTTCAGCTCCTCAAATTCCAAAATATTTGATTCCTCCAGGTCTATTTTTGAATCATCAGACAGGGAGTATTGTTTCAGGGTCTGAAGATTTTGATAAAATGGCAACCAGACTTGCCTGTTTATCCTGCGGTTGATATAAAACATTATGCTCAGGGTAATCAGAAAAAAAGCAGCGATGATAAGGAAAAGAAAAGAAGCAAAATCCAATTTATTCACTGCTGAAGCTCTTACAATAATATGATAATTTGTTCCATGAATGCTTCTATAGGTATGAAGTTCTCTAAATTTTTCCTGCTCTTCTTCAATCGGATCCCATAAGGAGGTATCCTTGAATACATTGGTTTCCAAGCGCCTGCACCGTGAAATGTCAATAATAGGATATAAGCTTTTTACAGGAGAGCCGGATTCAAGCATATTGGCAACCAATAATTCCTGTTTGCTTAACTCTTCTTGTAGTTCTTCTTCAAGAACAACAGGAATGATAAAAAACAAAGCCATAAGAAATGCTCCAAATACAATCAATGAACCAATCAGGTAGTCCTTATTTATTTTATATACCAGCCTCATCGATCAATGAATTTATAACCTAATCCGTAAAGCGTTTGAATATAGTCCCTTCCTCCGGCAAGTTTTATTTTTTTGCGCAGGTTATTCAGATGTGTATAGATAAAATCATAATTATCTGCCATGTCCATTTGGTCACCCCAAAGGTGTTCTGCTATGGAAGCCTTTGAAAGTACGCGCTCTTTATTTATGATGAAATGAAGCAAGAGTGCATATTCTTTTTTGGTCAAATCAAGTTTATGTTGAGCAATGAGGACTTCTTTTTTATCCGGGGAAATGCTGATCTCATTATAACTGATCAATTGATGTCCCATAAACTTCCTTCTGCGGATAACTGCCTTAATACGGGAATTTAATTCGGAAAGATGAAATGGTTTGGTCAGGTAATCGTCGGCACCAAGGTCAAGTCCTTTCAATTTATCATCAAGTGAATCTTTAGCGGAAATGATAATGATACCGGCATTCGAGTTGTTTTCTTTCAGTATTTTCAATAGATCCAGTCCATTACCATAGGGCAAGGTAATATCCAGCAATATGATATCATAATCATACAGATAAATTTTTTCTTCTGCTTCGCGATAATCCAGGGCAGTTTCAGAAACATATTCATCTTCTGGCAGATACTCCAGAATAGCTTCTACAAGTTCAGGCTCATCTTCAATGATAAGAAGCTTCATAAACACAAAATAACTAAATAATTCTAAAGGAAATCAAAAGAAAATCCATGTATTCACAAGCAAGTTTCCTACATCTTAAATGTATACTGCAACATCACCGTACGCATAGATTCAGCTTTTAAAGGCCGCAGGGAATAAGTCTGATTTGTGAAATTATTGGAAATTATTGCAATTTTATGGAAATCCCTGAATGCATAACTTAGCCTGAAATCCATTACCCATACTCCATTGTTATGGTTGTAAAAATAGTTCATGTATTCCACAGGCTGTAAAGAACCGCCGCTTGCTTTCGTAGCTTTTTCAAACTCTTCAATGGATTTGTCCAGGTTGATTATTTTACTGAAATATTTCAGGCTGTAACCAAATTCCCAGTTTATGACATTCAATGCGATGTCTCCTTTTACATTATGCAAAAACCTGTATTTAAGGATGTTTCTGCTCGGATCAACACTGGTACTGGTATAGCTGAATGCAGTATTGCCACTTGGATTATAATCATGAGCATAAACATAATCCGGCTGCATGGTGACCGGCATAATATAATTGTACCCGAACATGGTAGTCAGCTTCATATTCGTACTTAGCTCAGCCATCCCATTCAATGAGATGTCTATTCCGGTAACTTTAGATTTTCCGGTATTCAGGAATTTAAATCCCGCCAATGCAAATGTATAAGTTGGATCCCAGAAGCCGAAAAGGTACTGGATGGTATTATCGTATTCCTGCCAGAAGGCAACCACATCGAGATAACCAAGATATTTCGAAAATTTAAACCCCTGCCGCACCCCCAATTCTGCATTCCAGGAGGTTTCCGGTTGGAGATCAGGGTTATCAAAAACACCAAATGTACCTACTGAGGTTCTTATATACCTTTCAGCAATAGTTGGGAAGCGATAGCCTTGTCCATAAGACATCCTCAGGTGGGTTTCCTGCATTATTTTCATGTTCGCACCTACCCTGAAGATCGGCTTGCTGGCTTTTATTTCACCATTGAGATTATAATACTCGCCTCTCAAACCAAATGAAAAATTAATAATACTCCATAATTTTTTTTCGAATTCTGCATAGACAGAGATATTCAGCAGATCATTGTCAGGCGAACCGGATGACTCATAAAGATCAGCATGTGAGATAACGTATTGGGTGGAGACCCCAAAGATGGCCTGTAAGTCAATGATCTCAATAAAATCCTTACGAAGTTGGTAATCACCGTAAATGACAGTGCTTTTTGTGAACTGCCCATTACTCATCTGGTTGTCTTTATAAATAACTCGCCCTCTGAGACTGTGTTTCACACCAATGGAAGAATAATAATTGAAAAAAGGATCGAAATAGAACAATAATTTATCATGCAAAATGACGCCGCCGGGATAAGCACGATAAAAACCGGCCGAATCATCCAGCCAGGCCATTACCATGTTGGTTTTTTGAATCATGAAATTACCATTCAACCCGTAATCGAGACCTTTCAGTTTTTTTGACCGCTTTCTGAGATTGAAATTGATTCTGCCACGTTTATGGGCCATCTGGCTTTCCGTAAAATCAGTCATGGTATCAGTCACATGGGGACCGGGAACCGGCGGGCCGATATAGCCATGGTCATAATTCAAATCGGCGCCTATGACCAGGTCAACATTACCAAATTGCCTTGAATGTAAAAAATTAGCACCTGCGATCATGGGCGCTCCTGACCACCACTTCATATATTTGAACCCGGGAGCGGTATAAAAGCCCGTGTAAATATTGATTTTAGTCAGGGGCTCCAAACGTGGATATGCGGTTCTGATATAGATGGCACCACTCAGTGCCGAAGCCCCGGAAAGCACGGATGCAGCACCCTTAACCACATCCACCTGTTCGATGTTTTCTATGGGAATAAAATCCCATTCAGGCCTTGCCGCATCACCCGAAAGCAATGGCAGGTCATCCAGGAAAAGTGCAACCTTGCTGCCTACACCAAATGTAAAACCGCTGCCTCCCCGTATCTGGGCTTCACCATCCAGGATATTCAGGCCGGGAGTATAATCAAGAATTGTTTCAATGTTGCGTGTATTTTTGCTTTCTATCAGTTTCGGTTTGATGATGGCCATAGAAAAACTCATTTCTTCAATGTTCCTGTCAAATTTGCCGGCCCTTATCTCAACTTCATCAAAAAGCATACTGAACGGCTCCATTTCAATTATTTTTTCAATGATCTGTCCGGCCCGGAGATCAATCGAAAAGGTATCTGATTTCATGCTGGTAAAGGAAACCACGAAAGTGTAATATCCAGGGTCAAGTGTAAATGAAAACCTACCCTCAGGATCAGACACGGTTCCTTTTGTCCTATCCTGCTTGAGAATAATATGTGCACCAACAAGGGATTCGTTGCTTGCCTTCTCTTTGACAATTCCACGAAGCATTCCTTTTCCCTGTCCGTGGACATACTGAAAGAAACACATGAGTACTAATAATGCAATTATGGGCTTGCTCATGAAATATATTATACAAGACCAAAATTAAGAAAAAGGGAATAACTTATCAATCAAGGCTAGCGGATATAAATTTTGCTTGTATAAATACCATTTCCGGACATAATCCTGCATATATACATTCCCTGCCTGAGATTTACCGGGCAAACGAGCTCCGGTGATGGATTGAATTGTCTGCTGAGTAAGGATCTGCCTGTAAGATCAAATATTTCCATTTGCAATTGTGAAAAATCTGATGGCCTGTCAATTTTCAATACTATGGAATTATTATAAGTATACAAAGATACGCCCTCCAGAATTGTTTCATGGATCCATTCAGGATTATAGATCAACTCAAGGTCATCAAAATAAGCTTCACTGCCTTCAACAGCATTGGTGCCATTGCCTGAATTACAGACGCAAAGGAGGTATTCAGAGTTTCCGGACAGATGATATGTAAATGGGACAGAAACCCTGGTCCATTCTGTAACTTGCTGCTGAGGAAAATAGTAAATGGCTTCCCCAATCCAGTTTTGGAAAGTTCCGTTCTCAGGAAATTTGCCTTCGTCAACATGTAAGATCACCCTAACTTTCCCAAAATCATTACCCACAGGAAATGCCTTATACCAGAATACAAGACTGTCGGGATGACTGCTAATGCAGTATGCCAACGATCGTCATCGTGTTGGGTGTAGACATATCCCAGTTCCGGGTTAAAGTCTGCATGGACCCTTCCATTGGAGATGGTACCACTGGCAACAATAGTAAATGCTGCGGTGTTAAATAATTTTAAAGAGTAGTTACCGCTGTGGGCATCATCACTTTGTGCCCACACAACCGGTGCAGCATCATTGATAATCTGACCTGCGTCAGAGGTCTTGATTGAACTCCAGTTGGTCGGTTCCTCAATAACAGTTCCGGCGTCTTCCCAGTCTTCAAACCCGGGGTTTTCAAATTGCTGCTGGGCAACAAGGGATAATGACATCATCAGAATGATAAAGATAAATGGTATGGATTTTTTCATGCTAACAAAGATAAGCGAATTATGGTGTCGGGCCTATACGGAATCGAAACAAAACCTCCTGGCCGAAATCATATGTAAAAGGCCTGATGACTTCTCCATTGCTGTTATGGATCCCGACCTTGCCGTTCTTTCCGATTTCGTCCGGGTTTTCGTAATAGTTCCACCAGTGGCGGATCATGCCGTCTTCCATGGCATCAATCAGGCGAAATTCATAGCAGCCATCAGTTAAGCTAATGGTATCATTATAAATCATA
>JAUXCL010000084.1 GCA_030618905.1 Bacteroidales bacterium
AGATAAGCCTGAACTGGTTTTTACTGCAGCCACCTTAACCGGAGCCGCAAGCCATGCTATTGGTAAATATGGAATTGTTGCCATGCATGCAAAAGCCGGTAAAGCCATGGAAGCTTTGAAGGAAAGTGGTGACAAAGTTTACGAGCGGATTGCCGAGTTCCCGTTCTGGGATGAATATGGCGAGTTGATCAAATCAAAAGTGGCAGATATTAAAAATACAGGAGGCATTGATGCAGGCATGATCACTGCAGGAAAATTCCTGGAAAAATTTACCGATTATCCCTTCATCCATCTTGATATTGCCGGTCCGGCATTCATCGACAAGGACGACAGTTACCGTACTGCAGGTGGTACCGGAATAGGTGTGAGGTTGCTTTTCGATTTTATGAAGCATGTCAGTGTTTAATTAATAGTTTAAATTTGCTGTTTGTATTAGTAAATAAATGATATGACACCTGAACAAAAAGTATCAACAGATAGGGTTAAGGTAGGAATTACGCATGGAGACATTAACGGGATCAGCTATGAGATCATTTTAAAAGTATTGCAGGATCAGCGGATCTTTGATTTATTCACACCGGTAGTGTATGGGCATTCGAAAGTTGCTGCTTATTACAGGAACAGTGTCAATTTACCAGAGTTTAATTTTAACCTGGTGAAGAGTCCTGAGCAGGCTAATCCTAAAAAGCCCAACCTGATTAATATCATGGAAGGTGAAGTAAAGATCGAGATGGGCAAGCCTTCAAAAGCAGCTGGAGAGTTGGCCGTCAGGTCTTTAGATCTTGCAGCTAAAGACTTAAAACAAGGTAAGCTGGATGTTATCGTTACAGCACCAATTAATAAGCACAGTATCCAATCCGATGATTTCCATTTTCCCGGACATACAGAGTTTTTTGCCGAGCGCTTTGAGACCAATGATTACCTGATGTTGATGGTCAGTGATCAACTGCGGATTGGCGTTGTTACTGCTCATCTTCCACTCAGGGAAGTGCCTTCAAAGCTAAGTGCAGAATTGCTTGAAAGTAAGATCCGTGTGCTTAATGATGGCTTGATGCGCGACTTTAATATAAGAAAGCCCAGGATTGCTGTTATGGGTTTAAATCCACATGCGGGGGAAGATGGTCTGCTGGGTAGTGAAGAAAATGAGATCATGATTCCGGTGATCAATAAACTATCGGAAGAAAACATATTGGTTTATGGCCCGTTCCCTGCGGATGGCTTTTTTGGTACCGATGCATATACTAAATTTGACGGGATCCTTGCCATGTATCATGATCAGGGTTTGATCCCTTTCAAATCATTGTCTTTCAAGAATGGTGTTAATTACACCATGGGATTGCCGATTGTCCGTACATCACCTGCTCATGGCACTGCTTTTGAACTGGTTGGAAAGAATATGGCTTCTCCCGATCCATTAAGAGCAGCAATGTACCTTGCTGTTGATATTTTCCGGAACCGGAAAACAAATAAAGAGATCAGCAAAGACCCTTTGCCATTTAGCCTGATCGATGAAGCAAATAACCAGGAAAGTGGTCAGTAATTCTGAGATAGCATATGCCTTCATATCAATATCATATTGAGGAGATTGCCGATATCATCAAGGGCAATTTTATGGTTAAGAAATCCAGTCATGCGGCAATTAAGGATATCCTTATTGATAGTCGCAGACTGATCTCACCGGATACATGTATCTTTTTTGCATTGGTCGGCAAACGTCATGACGGACACAGTTATATCGATGAATTGTACAGTTACGGGATCAGGAATTTTGTGGTCTCTTCACCAGGCATAGATGTCAAGCCATATAAGGATGCTAATTTTATCCAGGTTCCCAATACACTAACGGCTTTACATGCACTGACCAAAGCCCATCGTAAAAAATTTAATATTCCAGTTATTGGTATCACCGGAAGTAACGGCAAGACGATCATTAAAGAATGGTTGTTCCAGCTGCTGCATAAGGATAAGAAAATTGTCAGAAGTCCGAAAAGTTATAACTCACAGGTAGGTGTACCCTTATCGGTGTGGCAGATGGAAGAAGCTAATGAACTGGCTATATTTGAAGCAGGCATTTCGGAGCCCTATGAAATGGATAACCTGCAATCCATCATTCAGCCAAGCATTGGGATTTTTACCAACATTGGACCTGCACATGAAAAGAACTTCATCAGCACCCAGCAGAAAGTTGGCGAAAAGCTAAAGTTATTTACCAAGGTTGATACACTGGTATATTGCCTGGATCACCCGGAGGTTCAGAATATAATCATCCGATCGGAGATCCTGGATAATATCAAAGCTTTTACCTGGAGCAGGAAACAACAAGCAGACCTGTTTATCAATGATATTGGCAGGATGAGTTTAACTGAAACCTCAATTACCGGGACATACAATGGCAAGCAATCCACCATTATTATTCCTTTTATTGATGATGCCTCCATCGAGAATGCTATCCATTGCTGGGCCACCATGCTTCATCTGGGATATGCGAATAAGGTGATTGTTGCCAGAATGGCAAAATTACAACCCATTGCCATGCGCCTGGAATTGAAGGAAGGCATTAATCATTGTACGGTCATCAACGACAGCTATAATTCAGATATCAACTCGCTGATCATCGCAATAGATTTTCTCAGGCAGCAATCGAAACACAAGAAAAAAACCATCATCCTGTCAGACATTTTGCAGAGTGCTAAAGATGATGATGAGCTTTATGGAGAGATTGCGGAACTGCTTGACAAAAAGCAAATTGACCGGATCATCGGCATCGGTCCATCCATCAAACGTCATGCAAAAGTATTCCAGGTTGAAAAGCAGTTTTTTGATTCAACGGATGATTTCTTGCAGAAGTTTTCATTTTCCTTGTTCAACAATGAGAGCATTTTGCTCAAGGGCGCCAGGGTTTTTGAGTTTGAGTTAATTGGTAAAGCCTTACAGCAGAAGTCTCATGAGACGGTAATGGAGATCAACCTGAATTCCCTGGTCCATAACCTGAATTATTACAGGACCAAACTCAAGCCCATTACCAAAGTTATGGCTATGGTTAAAGCCTTTTCTTATGGAATAGGTAGTTTTGAAATAGCCAACGTCCTGCAGTTCCACCGGGTTGATTACCTGGCTGTTGCCTATGCAGATGAGGGTGTGGAATTAAGAAAAGCCGGGATCATTGCCCCTATTATGGTGATGAATCCTGAAGCACAGAGTTTTGACATGATGATCACCCATAATCTGGAACCTGAAGTGTACAGTTTCAGGATACTCCAATTATTGGAAAAAGCGATAAAGAAAAATATTCTGCCTTTAAACAGACCGGTAAAAATTCATTTAAAACTGGATACAGGCATGCACCGGCTTGGTTTTGAAGAGGCTGACATCGACTCATTAATCCGGAAGTTCAAGGGAAATAAGCAGATTTTTGTACAATCTATTTTTACACACCTTGCTGCCAGTGATGATCCATCGCATGATGAATTTACCAGGTCTCAATTCGCTCAATTTGAAAAGATGGGAGAAAAATTACAATCAGCTATTGAGCACCCGGTGATCAAGCATGTTTTAAATTCTGCCGGTATAACGCGTTTCCCCGAAGCGCAATTCGATATGGTCAGGTTAGGGATCAGCCTTTACGGTGTTGCACACTCAAAAGAGGAACAAAGCAACCTGGAGAATGTAAGCACTTTAAAATCGATCATATCTCAGATTAAGTTAATTCCGCCTAAAGGCACCATAGGCTATAACCGTAAGGGGGTGGCGAAAAAGGAGATGAAAATTGCGATTGTACCGGTTGGTTATGCAGATGGCCTGAGCCGCAAATTGGGAAATGGGCAAGGTAGTCTTTGGATCAATGGCAAGCTTGTGCCATTAGTTGGGGACATTTGTATGGACATGTGTATGGTTGATATCACAAATATAAAAGCTAAGGAAGGAGATGAAGTGATCATCTTCGGCAATGACAGATCTATTAATGCCTTATCAGAGGAGTTAGAAACCATACCATATGAAGTTCTGGCAGGCATTTCCAAGCGTGTAAAGAGGGTGTATTTTCACGAATAAAGCAACATACTATGTCTAAAAAACTATCAATCCTTATTCCGGCATATAATGAAGCTCAGACCATTCATCTGATCCTTGATAAAGTGCTTGCAGTCAGCCTGATCAATGATTTGCATAAAGAAATAGTCATTGTTAATGACTGTTCAGGCGATAACACCCGGGAAGTCATTGAAAAATACATACAGGAGCACCAGGATTCTGACATTCGGCTTTATAACCAGGAGTACAATCAGGGAAAAGGAGCCGCATTACACAGGGGTATTAGGGAAGCCACAGGAGATTATATTATCGTTCAGGATGCCGACCTGGAATATGATCCCGAGGAGTACAACTTACTGTTAAGACCCATTGAAAATAATGTTGCAGATGTTGTCTACGGCTCGCGATTTATAGGAGGTAATCCTCACAGGATCCTGTTCTTTTGGCATTCCATTGGAAATAAGTTCCTGACCTTTATTTCCAACATGTTTACTAATCTGAACCTTTCGGATATGGAAACATGTTACAAGCTTTTCCGGGCGGAATATATCAAGAAGATCTATTTCAAAGAGAACCGCTTTGGTTTTGAGCCGGAAGTGACTGCCAAAATCTCCCGCATTCCTGGTATACGCATTTATGAAGTGGGGATATCTTATTATGGCAGGACTTACGAAGAAGGTAAAAAAATCGGAGCCAAAGACGGATTCAGGGCAATATGGTGTATTATGAAATATAATATTTTTGACAGGAAATTCCTGAAATAATCACTATTCAACCACCTTCTCAAATAGCCAGTACTCTCCTGATCTGTTATTGCATTTCCTGGTTGTTATTACATTTTTCTCAGCGTCTTTTTCTGGCAAACAAAGACAAAAGATTTGTGATTTATTAATTATTTTGAACTTTTGATCCTTGTACCTGTGAATGATCCATACCTGGGCTTCATTATTACTTTCTTCTGTTAAAATGAGAGCATCATCTATAAGTGTAAGATACTTTTTCAGGTCATGCGCCTGTATCTGATATTCTTTTCCCTCGATGTGCTTTAAGCTCCATTGAGAGTTGTAAATTTGATTTGAGGAGTCAAATGTCACTATATCAGTTGAATCAACGCTGTCAAAACTTGTCTGCAACCGGAATTGTTGTGGATAGGAAATAATATTATATAAACCATCAGGTAAAATATACTTTTGATTGTCACTGTACTCACTGTTACAGCTCCATAAAAGGGTAATGAATAATACCAGGCAGATATATTTACTTGTCATTAATTAAAACAAGGTTTTTGGAAGATTTTTTTACTTTATAATCGACTTCCTCAAAATTACTAAAAAATTCTAACTTTGGAGGATCAAAGGATCATCCTTGTCATCAAGGTTAATTAAGCTGCAAAGGGATATGAAACATACTAAATTATTGCCCAGGCTGATATACTTTGCTGTATCATCATTTATCATTTCCATGCCTGCTTTGTACAATGGATATCCTATAATGTATTTTGATAGTGGCAATTACATAGCACAATCCGTTGAGCTGGTTGCCGGCGATTTGAACCCAATGGGTTATCCTTTATTTGTCAGGGCATTTAGTTGGCGCTTCAGCTTATGGCCTGTTGTATTTGCCCAGGGACTTCTGGTCAGTGTTTTAATATATCTTTCACTTCAGACCATATTCAAAGGGAAAAATGTTTGGCCAATTCATTTTATCATTGTCACCCTACTCACACTTTTCACTGGAATGGGATGGTTTTCTTCTTTAATTATGGCAGATGTTTTCGCCCCTGTCATGGTTCTTGGTATTTACCTGTTTTTCACTCCAGGCACAAAATGGCCGGTAAAAGTTTTTGCATTGATTTGTATCGCTTTTTCGGCAATCACACACTTTTCCACTCAATATATTTTACTTGCCATGTTTATCGGCTTAATGGTCCTGGGTAAATATGTTAGCCAATATAGCTATAAGGAGCTTTTTGTGAAGGGGGCTTTTCTGCTTCTTGCCTATTTTGCATCTGTGATTTTTATCAATGCGTATCATTATGTTGACGACAAAGGATTTAAATCATCGAACTCCAGGCATGTAATTCTCATGGCCAGGTTGATGGAAACGGGAATCCTTGATGATTTTCTTGACGAGAATTGCCAGGAAGGGCGATATACTTTATGCTATTACAGGGATCAGTTTCCCACCCGGGTGTCACGTTTTGTCTGGAATAAAGAAAGCCCATTTTTTAAAACGGGTGGATGGAAGAAGTCAGAAGAAGAATATAAAGAGATTTTACATGAGGTTTTTACGGATCCGTCTTACCTGGCGATGTTTGGTTACAAAGGATTGATTTCAACTTTCATCCAGTTGGTCACTTTCAAAGTTGACATTATCCATTTAAAGCCTGGTGTGGGGCCGGATTATTGGATACACAGGGAATTTAAGCATGAAGAAAAAGCATATAAAACCGGAAGGCAAGCCTATTCCAGCCCTACTTTGACAACAATAAACATGTTCTACTATGTATTATGCGGCATATCATTGATGTTGATCATTATCTACTTCTTGAAAACAAATAAAGCCAGCGACATTGACTTGTATCTTTTGATCACTATCGTTTTATTGGGTGTCTTTTTTAATGCGGCAGTAAATGGGACTTTTTCAAATGTTGTTGTCAGATATCAGGCCAGGATCAATTGGTTATTGGTATTTGCAGGCCTGATCCTGGTAATTAAGTATATTTCAAAAATAAAAATCAAGATACATGTATAAAGACCATACCATTGCTATAGTCATTCCGTGCTATAATGAGGAAACCCAGATCGAAAATGTTATTCGCACAATGCCTGATTTTGTAGATGAGATGATTGTGGTTGATGACCTGAGTAAGGATCAGACGGTATCTGTAGTTAAGGGCCTTCAGGCAAAATTCAATAAAATAACTTTAATCGAGCATGCAGTGAACCAGGGCGTTGGTGGTGCCATCGCCTCAGGATATATCCGGGCAAAAGAACATGATAGTGACATTGCGGTTGTAATGGCCGGCGATGGACAAATGGATCCAAAGCATTTACCCAGCCTGTTGGATCCCGTCATAGATGAAGGTATTGCTTATACAAAAACCAATAGATTATTTTCCGGAGAAGCCTATCAGAAAATTCCCAAAACCAGATACTGGGGCAATTCGATATTGTCATTGTTGACCAAAATTGCTTCGGGATATTGGCATATTGCAGATTCACAGTCCGGATATACTGCAATCAATAAAGAAGCATTACATACGATTGATTGGGATAAGATGTATAAAAGGTATGGTCAGCCCAATGATTTATTGGTCAGGTTAAATATTTACAACTTTAAAGTAAGGGATATCACAACTGAACCTGTTTATAATGTTGGTGAACAGTCAAAAATGAAGATCCCAAAAGTAATCTTTACCATATCCATTTTATTGTTAAGACTTTTCTTTTACCGCCTCAAGGAAAAATATGTGATCAGGGACTTTCATCCTTTGGTATTCTTTTACATGTCAGGATTTGTGTTACTTGCAGCGAGTATTCCTTTGCTTGCCAGATTTATTTATTTCTGGATTGCTTTCAATCATATTCCCAAAGTTAATTTCTTAGCCTGGATGTTTGCATTAATTATGGGGATTCAGTTTATTCTGTTTGCAATGTGGTTTGACATGGAATCGAATAAGGACCTGAAATAGCCGGATGAAAAAATACTTCAATATATTATTATACCTGTCTTTCATTTTCCTCATTTTCTTTCTCTATAAGTTTGATTTCCTGAAGTTTAAGGAGGTGAGATTTAACTGGTTTGCATTGGTCCTTTCTATGCTGTTGCTGTGGGCCGGTGCTCTGCTTAGTTCTATTAGTTGGTGGAATGCACTCCGGAAGCATCATATTTTTATCGATTGGAGAAATGCGGTAATATCGCATGGATCATCAATTTTTGCAAAGTACATACCAGGTAAGATCTGGGTCATCCTGGGCAGGGCTTATTATATATCTACAGGAGGGTTCTCATTAAAGGTAACATCCCTTGCTTCCGTCCAGGAGCAGCTGATTTATGTATTTGTTGGCCTCCTGATCAGTGTGGTACCGATGATCTTTTTCGACGGATTGAATGAATATGTGATATGGGTCCTGATCATTCTTGTTGGATTCTCATTGTTCATATTCACTGATTGGTTCCACAAATTAGTGGTGTTTTTGGTGAGGAAGATCTTCAAAAAGGACATTGATCTGCCTGTGTTAGGCCTCAGGGAGAATGCCAGTATCATGCTGTTTTGCCTTATTTACTGGATATTCTGGCTGTTTGCATTTTACTTCTTTGTCTTTTCTATTATAGGACAGCCCCCCCTGGCAGTAATGTTTGCTTTCCCTCTCAGTGTAACACTTGGTTTACTGGCGTTTATAGTGCCGGGTGGACTTGGTGTTCGGGAAGGGATTATGTCTGCATACCTTGTAATTATTGGGATACCAATAGAGACAGCAGTTACCATATCGGTGATCGCACGACTATGGTTTATTACAGGTGAAGTATTTATCTTTCTGACTGCTCTATTCTTCCGGAAAGTATCTAAAATAACAATTAAATAAAATTTCAGGTAAGGAGTTCAATACCATTAACGTACTTGGAGCTTTTTGTCATTCTCAGGGGTAAATGCCGGCTGATATCTGCAGCAATTTTTTCTAACTCGACCTGGTACTTTATTTCCAGGATCACAGTATCGCGGTCGACATAGTATTGAATAAAATTATTGTTATAATCAGCTATTTTGTAATATGTCATAACTGCATCAAGTGTGATGCGGATCTGCTTATCTGCAGAAAGATAATATTTCCTTCGGTACTTATTCAATAAAACAGGATAATACCCATACAAAGTTTCAGTAACCCACCCAGGCATCTTTGATCTTTCAAATATACTGGTAAGAACGTTGTGTGTAAACTGATTATCCAGATTGAATGGCATAAGGGCATAGGATAATTTTGTACCGGTCAGGCCTTTTTTTATTTTAAGTTCCATAACCGGGTTTTCAATCTTACCAAATGTTTCACCATACCACCTGATGCGAACTTTGGTTCTGTTGCTGTTACCAACTACATTGTCATTATATGCATCCATACTCCGGGTGTCCAGGTAAATATTATTGACCTGGCGTTCCTGATATATCTCGTTAAATGCGGCGGGATGGTACCTGAGGATAGATTCTACTTGCTTAATATTCAACCTTTCAATAACGAACTTTCGTTTATA
>JAUXCL010000030.1 GCA_030618905.1 Bacteroidales bacterium
CAGGTTGGAGCTGAATACATTTGGATTAAAATCCAATGACTGAAACATGGCATAATCAATCTGGAACTCACGGTCAATATAGTTCAGTACAGTAGAATTATAGCTGGAGTTATAAATCGGCCGTTTCAGTACAAGGTTAATACTTGCCCTGAACTTGTCTCCCCCATCCCAATTGGAAAAGGTAATCAGAATAGTGCAATCAATGCGTTCCTCAACACCGTAGCTATAATTGGTCCACTTCCTGTTATTCATAAATTCAAAAATGGCTTTTTGCATTGTCTCAAATACCGACTTGTCAGAGGCCTGAATCTGATCCGTATTGATTTGCACGTCACAATTCAATTCTTGTCCCAAGGCTGTAAAAGACATCAGAAAAATGCTCAGTATGAGGATATGTTTTCGCATAAATTAATCTCTTAATAAATATAACCTTACCTATTATTTATCCAGGGCTTCTTTTATTTTATCAAGCACATCTTTGGCTACTTCTCTCTTTGACTTTTGTGGATATTCATACACATTCGCATTCCTGTCAATTATCGTCACCTGGTTGGTGTCATGTTGAAATCCCGCACCAGGGTCATTAAGCGAGTTCATGACTATGAGGTCAAGGTTTTTCTTTTGTAGTTTAGATTTTGCATGTGCCAATTCATTATCCGTTTCAAGTGCAAATCCCACCAGGAACTGTTCTTTTTTCTTTGCCTTTCCCATGGCTTCAAGGATATCCCTGGTTGCCCTCAGCGCAAGGCTGATATGGTCATCTTTCTTTTTAATCTTTCTCTCGTGGACCTGTTCCGGGGTATAATCTGCCACAGCAGCAGTCATCACAGCGATATCACACTGCGGAAATATATCCATGCAATGTTCAAACATCTCCCCGGCAGAAAAAACTCCTATTTTTTCGATCTCAGGATGCCTGATATCAAGGTTTGTCGGTCCGCTGACGAGGATAACCCTTGCCCCTCTTTGTGCAAATTCTTCTGCAATTGAATATCCCATCTTTCCGGAAGAATGGTTTCCAATAAACCGCACAGGGTCAATGGCTTCATACGAAGGCCCGGCACTTATGAGTACCGTTTTCCCTTTGAAGTCAGACCGGGATAAAAAAAATGATTTGATGATATTCAGGATGCCTTCAGGTTCTTCCATTCTACCTTCACCACAGAGTCCGCTGGCAAGTTCACCTTCTGTTGGATGAATCAGGATATTACCATATGACTGCAGCATTTTAATATTTTCCTGTGTGGCAGGATGCAGATACATGTCCCTGTCCATCGCCGGTGCATACATCACAGGGCACTTTGCAGAAAGGTATGCAGTAAGAAAAAAGTTATCGGCTACCCCATGGGCCATTTTCCCCATTGAGTTAGCAGACAGGGGAGCCATCAGGTAAAGATCAGCCCAGAGGCCCAGATCTACATGACTATTCCATTCTCCGGTATCCGGATTGAATGGATCAATAATTACCGGTTTATCGCTCAGGGTAGAAAGTGTAAGTGGAGTGATGAAATCTGTTGCCGAAGGAGTCATCATCACCTGAATATCAGCTCCCTCCTTCTTCAATAATCGAATAAGAAACGGGATTTTATAAGCGGCTATACTCCCACTTATGCCAATAACGATCTTTTTGTTCTTAAGCATGGATTAATCCTGCTTGCGAAAGTTTAAGCCTCGGGGTTATTCACTTCATCATGAGGATCCCTGAAATAGATTTCATCATGCAGGAATTCATGAATCGAAATTAATGTTGGCTTTGGAAGATGTTCATAATACTTAGCAATTTCAATCTGTTCCCGGTTCTCAAAAATCTCTTCCAGATTATCAGTGGTTGTCGCAAATTCTTCTATCTTCCTGTTCAACTCCTCTTTCATTTCCACACCAACCTGGTTGGCACGCTTGGTGAGCACAGAAACAGTTTTATAAATATTACCGGTATGGTTGTAAAACTTATGCTTGTCGCGTGTGACTGCGGTTGATTCCGTTTTTATCTTCTTATAGTCCATATGATGAATAATTATTGTTTTCTTATACCTGTTAATTCTTTTTATGTTTCTCCATCTGCTTATAAGCGCTCTTATTCAGATTGTTTGCTTCCCGGGCAAATTCCGATTCCGGGTAAAGGTAGATGAAATCATTATAGGCTTCAATAGCGGCCTGGTAACGTTCCTGCTGTTTATCAGAAATACTGTTTAGCGCATAGTTATAATACGATTTCACAATGTAAAATAGCACCTCTTCTTTGTTCCTGGTATCGGGATAATCCCTCAAAACACCATTAAATGATTTGATGGCTGCCTTGTAAGATTCTGTTTTCAAATAAAGCTTGGCTATCTCAAAGTCCTTTTTCTCAAGTTTTGCCCTCAATTCATCGATAAGGTCATTACAGCTCTCAATTCTATCACTTCTGGGATAGAAATCAATAAAAAGCTGCATTTCCTTTATGGCTTCCAGGGTGTTGGTCTGATCAAGGCTGTATCGGGGGGAATCCAGATAATAGCAATAGGCGCTCATAAACATACATTCTTCAGCCCTTTCATTTTTGGGGAAACTCTTGGCATATCGTTTAAAATAGTAGCTGCCTACCGTATAATCCTGTTGATGATAATAACAATAGGCATAGTAATAATAGATCTCCTCAACTTTTGATGTCCCCCGGTATGCCGATATAACCTGCTCAAACAAGTTCATCGCCCTGTAATAGTCCTTCTGATCATAATAGTCCAGGGCAGCCTCATACATCACATCATAATCATTGCTTTTCATCAGCCTGTTATGTTTGCTGCAGGAAGAAACAACGATAATCATCGCAGGAATAAGCAATATGAAAGCCAGTTTTCGAAACATGTCGCAAAAATAAGACAAATCAATGAATTAAGTAACGATTTTGTGCACCAAATATTATACCAGGGAATTATTTGCTATTCTGATACTTATTAATACTTTTGTATATCAATTTTTATTAACTCAAAAGCGATTAAAAGTGGATATTTTTGATAAGGTCATATCACATCCTGGTCCCTTAGGTAAATATCAGGATAGGGCGCATGGTTATTACATGTTCCCCAAATTAGAAGGTGAACTCGGTCCCCGCATGAATTTCATGGGAAAAGAACGTTTGGTTTGGAGTTTGAATAATTACCTCGGACTGGCAAACCACCCTGAGATACGAAAAGTCGATGCCGAAGCAGCAAAAGAATGGGGCCTGGCTTATCCCATGGGAGCGCGTATGATGTCAGGACAAACCAGTTATCATGAACAGCTGGAACGTGAACTTGCAGATTTTGTCGGCAAAGAGGATGCCTACCTGTTGAACTATGGATACCAGGGCATGTTCTCCATTATTGATTCGATGGTTGACCGCAAAGATGTCATCGTTTATGATTCTGAAGCCCACGCCTGTATCATTGATGGTATGCGTATGCATTTTGGGAAGCGTTTTGTATATCCGCATAATGACATGGATAACCTGAAAAAAGAACTGCAAAGGGCCACCAAAATTACCAGTGAAACTGGCGGAGGCATATTAGTTATCACTGAAGGTGTATATGGCATGTCGGGCGACTTAGCAAGGCTGAAAGATATCGTTGAGTATAAAAAAGAATTTAATTTCCGTCTTCTTGTTGATGATGCTCATGGTTTTGGCACCATGGGTAAAACAGGGGCTGGCACTGCTGAACATTTTGACGTTGAAGACGATGTAGACCTGATTTTTGGCACCTTTGCCAAAGCCATGGCCGGGATTGGTGGTTTCGTTGCTGGTAATAAAGCAGTTATCAGGTACCTGATGTACAATATGCGTTCACAAGTATATGCCAAATCACTACCTATGCCTATGGTGATCGGTGCACTGAAAAGGCTGGAAATGCTCAGGAATAATCCTGAACTGAAAGCAAATCTCTGGACTATTGTTAATGCTTTGCAGGATGGATTAAAAAAACAGGGATTTAACCTTGGGAAATCAGGATCTCCTGTTACCCCTGTAATTCTTCCGGGTGGAGTTGGAGAAGCAACAGAAATCACCTATGAACTTCGTGAAAAATTCAATATCTTTTGCTCAATTATTGTCTATCCGGTAGTTCCTAAAGGTGTTATACTGCTCAGGTTAATCCCAACGGCTGTTCATTCATTAGAGGATGTTGATTATACGATTAAGGCCTTTACCACCATCAAAGAAAAACTGGATGCCGGTAAATATACTGCAAAGGATCTTCGAAAAGTGGTGGTTGATTAAGGATCTGGTTTATACCCAATCAAGCATTTTTCCGGAAAATACCTGTTATTCTTTCCCGTCTGTAAATGGCTGCTTCTAACATATATCGCAGGAAAAAGTATAGTATATTTTACAAAATATACCGGAGAATGAGGTATATACGCTATTTGCGGAGAAAACGCAAGGCTCTGCTAAAGCAACTCAATAAGCAGGAGCTCCAAGAAAGGAAGCAAGCCAGGAGCATCAGTAAAGAACAACTGAAAAGAGATCTTTTCGAAGACAGGAAAAGGGAACAAAGGGAAAAAGAGATCCGTACTGTTGAGTTGGAATCTGTAAAAGAAAAGTTTCTTCGGGATGTTGAAGAGTACCGGCCAAAACTAAACACTCTTAGAGCACAGCAAAAGACTGAGCAAGAACAACAAAAGGAATTTCAAAAAATGCGCAGGAAACGCCTGATGCGTTTTTATGCCAGAAACAGGTCGCGGGGTTTTAAGCGATGGCTACTGTCTATCAACCGAAGGAATCTACGCAAGAGAATAGCACATTATAAAAGTCAGAAGCAAGCCAGAAAAAACTTTTATTCCATTGCTGCAAACTCAACCAGCCTGTTTTTGTTATCGTATCTTTTTGTTTACCTTTTTTCACTGCTGGTTACAAGTATTTCGGCTACTTTTTTTGAATATTCCAGTATCATTTATTACTATGATATATATTTCAACATCAGGGGAGATCAATGGCACCATGATGCTGTAAAGGTAATCTACTCTTCAGGGCCTATCGCATGCCTCTTTGTTGGAACCATCCTGCTCATTATATTCAGTTATATACGGGAAGACAAGGGGCTTTACAAAATGTTTTTCTTCTGGGGATTCCTGCATAGCTATACCATGTTTTTTGGTGGTGTATTGGTTGGGACCATGTTCGGTTCAGGTTTCGGGCATGCCATCAACTGGTCATATATACTGGATACCGGGAAGATGGTTTATTCCATCATCGCCATTGCTATCTTTATCCTGATCGGTGTACTCTCTTCCAAATCATTCCTGATCTCAGCCAACTCCTATTATAATAATCTCACTGGAAATGCACGGGGTATGTTTGTTGCGGCTCAGATCGTGATCCCTTTTCTGCTTGGTAATATCCTGATGTTCCTTTTCAGGATGCCACGCTTGAAGATGTATTTTATTTTTGTTGGGATAACCATGATACTGGTCATCCTCCCTACATGGATCAGCACGCGTTTCTATCCCAATATGTATTTTCATGAAGACCCTGTACGCGTCAGGCCAAGCTGGAAACTGATTGCGCTGGCGGCGATTGTGTATGCAATCCTGAGGGTGCTTTTAGAGATAGGAATACCAGTGGATTTCACATAAAGCGGAAAGCGGTAGGCGGTAGGCGGTAGGCAGTAGGCGGTAGGCGGAACTGACGACTAAAGAATCTTCACCTTCACTGTCTCTACAACACCGCCAGTATAAACCTGTACCACATATGTATTTGCAGGTAAATGAGCGACATTAATAAACACCCTTTCCTCATCGGCAAATTCCTGTGCTAATACCAGTTTTCCTGAAATGTCAATCAACCTGACCTTTTCAATTCCCACTGCAGAAGTAAGTTGAAAATAATTGGAACTTACCGGATTTGGGAAGACTTTAACACTTGAAACAGTTTGCTCAGCAAATCCTGAAAACTGCGGGACCAGTTGCACATTAAGGACAACTGTGGAATAATTATCGACTTCGACATCTTCAAAGACCTGTGGGTAATAGCCAGGTGCTGAATACCTGATATCATAAGTGCCTTCATAGATCACCCGGTGATAATTGCCCGGGGCTAAGTGGGAATAGACCCAGGAACTGTCTTCTTCATGGTTCAAAATATAAACCTCTGCCTTAATGGGATCTCCTGAACTGTCATCTATAATTACACCCCGGACGCCATAAAGTACCTGTTCCAGGTAATTGAGGAATGACCTGTAGTTGTAATCCCAATGAGCTGGCAATTGGCTCGCAGGTAATAGTTTCGTATTTGATATCTCCAGCGTAAATTCCCGCCCCTGATGGAAATAGGTATGGTAATCCTGCCTTCCACCCGATATGGTGTACCAGGCATAGCCGTTGGTGATCCCATTGTTGAATCCTGTCATATAATTAGTGCCAATGCTGTTTGCATGAACAGTATAAGCGTACTCACTGCAAACAAAAATCCACCAGTCATCATCCGCGGCCAGTCGGGGCCAGGTATCCCAGGGATAATTGCAAACTTCAGCACCACCATGAATATTGGCAGACATGACCAAATTGTGTTGTTCGGCGAAATCCATAAATGCTATAGTCTCAATCTGCCAGGGATTCCCATCCGGATGAGGCCCGTCTTCAGGGTCAGGAAAATTGCGGTTGAGGTCAACTAAATGTGCATTATTTCTTGTCGCACCGTAAACGGAATTGTTACCGGAGGCATAGGTTCCGTCGGGATTGGCCAGGGGGTTGATGTAAATCTCAATCTCATTGATCATATTGGTGATCCTCGGATCATCTCCATAATTACTCAATAAATAATCGATGAATCTGAGCATCAACACATATCCTGTAGTTTCATCACCATGCATTGAGGAAGTATAAAAGAATTCGGGTTCATTTTCCTCTTCCCCCACATTATCAGAAATCTTTAATGCAATAATTTCCCGCTCTTCATAAGTATAGCCGATGTGATGTATTTCACAGAGGTCCGGATAGTCATTGACGAACTGTTCCATCATGTCGAGATAAGCGTCATAAGTGGGGTAAAAATCCCACTCAGTGATCTCCCTGATATTAACCTGGTCAAGCATCCTGGGATTCCTGATCAATGTACCCGGATGCTGCAGAACAGTATATTCAACGCCTTTCTCAAGGAATGCATTAAATTCTTTTGCATTGGCGTATGCTTTCACAATTCTGCCATCGATCACGTTATCAATTGAAATGATTCTGCTCAGGGCATTGATCTCATCAGTGGATTCTAATTCGAATTGAAAGTAGATCTCTTTCGCATTATCAAAATAATTAACCTGAGAGATAGCGTCACCGCATATTGTAAGTGACAGGACTAGTGTTAGGATCTTGATTAGTTTCATTTATTGAGAATATTTTGCAAATGTTTGTGATCAGACAATATTTGTGTATTAATAGTTGCTTGAAAATCATCAAAAAGCCGGGGCTTTGTATTTCTCTATCATTGATTGAATTTTATTGAAGGTCCCTTTATTGACCTTAACCAGTGGCAGCCTGAGATTATTTGAACAGAGTCCCATGACTTCAAGTGCGGCTTTAATGCCTGATGGGTTCCCATCTTCAAAGATGGCATGGATAAACTGCAACAATGAATAATGTAATATCCTGGCTCTATTTTTATTTCCTTTTTCAGATTCTCTTACCATCATTGAAAATTCCTTCGGATAAGCATTGGCAACCACAGATATCACCCCTTCCCCACCAAGCATCATCATCGGGAACGTAAGTGCATCATCGCCTGAAAACACTTTAAAACCAGCGGGTTTATGCTGAATGATATCCATGACTTGAACCAGGTCTCCGGAGGCTTCTTTCACGGCAATAATATTACTGAATTCGTTTGCCAGGCGCAAGGTAAGCTCTGCGCTGATATTGGAGCTTGTTCTGCCGGGCACATTATAGATGATGACAGGTACCGGACTGGCAGCTGCAATATTTTTGAAATGATAATAAATCCCTTTTTGCTGAGGTTTATTGTAGTATGGTGCAACGGACAATATTCCATCAATTCCATCGAAAGCAGTTGATTTGATCGTATCTATTACACCCTGCGTATTGTTCCCTCCTACTCCCATGATTATGGGTACACGACCATCCACCGTCTCCACAATATAATCCATTGCCGCTACCCTTTCATCTTTTGACATGGTCGCTGCCTCACTTGTGGTGCCAAGGGCAACAATAAAATCCACATCGCCAGCAATAACATGCTCAATGAGCTTCCCAAGAGAAGTAAAATCAATCGTGCCATGATTGCGAAAAGGAGTGACCAGGGCAACGCCGGTGCCATTTATTTTACCTACCATATAACTAAGGATTAATAATTGTCAAATAATGGTTGATTTCATTGATCAGCTTATCGACACCAGCACTGTTGTCAACCTTGATGAGCAAATCAAATATGTCATTGTGTGAATCACAGTACCTGCCTACTTTAAACGTTGCTGTTGCCTTTCCTGAAATATATTTTACCGGTATGACTTCTTCCATGGTCAGGTCGATATAAATATCAAACTCTTCACCTAAAAAATCCTTTACATAAGTGCCCGATGGTTTATGAAACCAATTCAGGTCCTTATCATAAAAAAAATCAAAGGTTATTTTAGGCAGATAACGCTGTGTCAGGTATTTATCCTTAACATAACCCATCGCTTTTACTTTGATATTCTTTTCCTGAAGCACTTTCACAAATCCACTCACCACAGAATACGTCTGATCATCTTCCAGGTAATAGGAAATGCCGATATACTTTGCACCGGACAGGCCGACAAATTGTTTTTGTCGCTCCTGACCACGCATTTCTTTTTTCAGGTTGTACCTGGCAGTTAGGTTCTTGATTTTATTGATAACACCAGTCATACAGCGATCCAATAAGCGGATATAAAAATAGTCAAAATATCATGATAAATGTACGGATCATTGTTTAATCAAACAATCTATTATTTCACCAATGTACATCCTGTGGTAATCTTTTGCGGGATAGACTTTATGTATGTCAGGATCAAGGAACTTATCCGGATCTATATCATCATAGTATAACTTTTTACAATCAAAGATCAGCCTGGCTTCTGTAAAATAGATATTAGCATGATCTGTTTCTGCCGGTGTAAGTCCTGTTGTTGCAATTTTGTCAACATCCCTTCCTGAGTTAGTACCACAAAAATTCAGGATTTTTTTAAAGCTCTTATCAAAAAAGCTCAAAGTGAAATGATCGTACTTCTCAGTAAACTCATAAGTATAACGCTGAGGACGTATGTAAATTACAGCAACAGGTTTTTGCCATAAAAAGCCTAATGAACCCCAGGCTGCAGTCATGGTATTAAAAGATAACTTATCACCGGCTGTTATTAACATCCAATCATAGCCAATAATCTCTATGGCATTATCTTTTATGGCCTTTGGTAAAACTTTTATAAAATGGGGTGACATGATAAAATATGTTTTGAATTGATAGGATAAGCTTATACTTTTATACAAAAATACAGATTAACTTGGAAGTTACATTTCTTGGAACAGGAACCTCACAGGGTGTTCCCTTGATCGGATGTGAATGCCCGGTATGCCAATCTGATGATTTCAGGGATAATCGTTTGCGTTCCTCGGTAATGATCAGTACAGGGGAGAAAGTATTCATCATTGACGCAGGACCGGATTTCAGACAACAAATGCTGAGAGAAAGGGTTGTCCATATCGATGCCGTGCTGATAACGCACGGTCATAAAGACCATATTGGTGGGCTCGATGATGTCAGGGCCTTTAATTATCTCAGCGGGCAACCCATTGATGTTTATTCCTCAAAGCAAAGCGCAACGGACATCAGGAGGGATTTGTTTTATGTATTTTCAGCACATCAATATCCCGGAATCCCCAGAATCAACATCCATCAGGTTGGCAATAAGCCCTTTGATATACAAGGGATTGAAGTGATACCATTGGATATCTCACATCATTTCCTGAATATACTTGGTTTCAGGATCGCTGGTTTAACTTATATCACTGATTGCCGCACTATCCCCGGGCATACACTCTCAAAGATCCTCAATACAAAGATCCTGGTCATTAATGCCCTGAGAAAAACACCGCACATTTCCCACCTTAGCCTGGGTCAGGCACTCAAAATCATTGATAAAGTCAAGCCTGAAAAAGCCTATATTACACATCTCAGTCATAAGATGGGAAAGCATGAGGAGGTTTCGCATGAACTACCGGAGAATGTGGAGTTGGCGTATGATGGGCTCAGGATAGTGACGAGTGAACAGTGAACAGAAATTTCCAATTTCCAACTTCCAACTTCCAATTTCCAATTCCCTCCCGATAATTGTCGGGATCAATCTTCAATTCGGACTCTTCGCAGGTCAAGCATGTTTATTGGGTTGCTGCCAAGTCCGGTGACCTTCTTCCTAATGAAACGCAATACCTGGTCATAATAGAGAATGATAACCGGAGATTCCTGCATGATCAGGTTGTCCATTTCCTGATAAAATGTGTGTCGCAGTGAATCGTTTACCTCCTGTTGTGACTGCTCAAAAAGGTGATCATAAGCAGGATTGGAAAAATGGGTATAATTGGGCCCGGCCGGGCAAAAGTTATGGCTATAAAATAGGGACAGGTAGTTTTCTGCTTCCGGATAATCAGCGATCCATGAAGCGCGGAAAAAAGCAAGTTTAGCCTGGGCTTTTAATTCTTTTAAGGTTGCTGGAGGAGAAACATCAATATTTATCTGTATGCCCAGTTCAGACATTTCATGCTGAATAAACTTACATAGGTCAAGGTACTCAGAAGAAGTAGTAAGGGTAATGGGTAACAGACCCTCACCATTGGGAAACCCGGCATCAACTAATAACTTCCTTGATCTGGCCGGATCGTATTGGTATCCTTTTATCTTTAACGAGTCAAATGATGGCATCCCTGCCGGAATTATGCCGTTGATCCCGGGCGTACCGATATTGTTTCTGAGGTAGCGAATCATCTTAAACCTGTCAAAACCGTAATTGATGGCCTGCCGGACTTCTCTCAAGTGTAAAGGATGAGTTTTATCTGTATTTTCAGGATCCATCATGATTCCGAAATATTCTGTGTTCAGGTAGGGTTCCGTTAACAGGTAAAATTGATCATGGTACTTTGGATTTAATCTTCCATCTCTGGTCAGGATCTCATCTTTATAACCCGGGTCCAGCCCAGACAGGAAATCCAGGTTTCCTTTCACAAATTCAAGGAATGCAGATTGTTTATCCATTAAAAAGGTAATAGATACTGCATCAATATAAGGCAGTGAATTTCCCAGCTCATCAGTTTCAAAGTAGTGTTCATTCTTACGCAAAACTAATTTTACCCCTTCTTTCCAATACTGATAATAAAATGGGCCTGTTCCAATTGGATGCTGTCTGAAATCCTTTCCATAGAACTCCACAATCTCTTTGGGTACTACTGAACAATATTTCATAGCCAGGATACCAAGGAAAGCCGGAAATGGCTTGCTGAGCTTAATAGTTAACAGGCTGTCATTTTCGGCATGAATAAGTGGAATACCATCATGGTAAGCAATATTCTGAAAAACCCAGGCACCAGGTGATGCATATTGCGGATCAATAATCCTCTTAAAACTGTATACAAAGTCTTGTGCAGAAACTGTCCTGGTTCCCCTGTCACCAAATTGTTGGTGATAATGAAAATAAATGTCCGTCTGCAATTTGAAAATGTAGGTTAATCCATCATCGGCTATTTCCCATGATGTTGCAATACAAGGCTTTACATGCAATTTCTCGTCCAGTTGAACAAGGCCATTAAAGAGTTGATTACAGGCCCAGATATTGGCCAGGTTTTTAGAAAATAAGGGGTCAAGTGAGGTGATCCCGGCAGCCTCATTGTACCTGAAGATTTTCTTGTCCTGCTCACTCGTGGGACTTGAACAGGCAAACAAAAACAGCAGAAATGAAATGAAGATAAAGTTACGGCCCATCAAGTACAAAAATAACTTTTAAGTAACAAACATTATGAGAGACTCAATCACTTAATCAAGCTTAAACTCCAAAGGTTGTTTAACTTTTTCAGTTAACAAGGCATGCTCAACAACATCAATCATTTGATCTATATAGATAAAATTCAATCCCTGGATATAATCACTCTTGATGTCTTCGATATTGCTGATGTTATCTTTAGAAATGATGATGTCTTTTATCTTAGCTCGTTTTGCTGCCAGGATCTTCTCCTTAATACCGCCAACCGGTAAGACCTTACCCCGTAAAGTGATTTCTCCTGTCATGGCAATCTTAAACCTTACTTTCCGTTGGGTAAAAGCTGATGCAAGAGCAGTAAACATAGTGATTCCAGCTGATGGTCCATCCTTTGGGGTTGCCCCTTCAGGAATATGGATATGGACATTCCACTTCTGAAAAACCTCAGGGTTAATATTTAGCACAGCGCTATGGGCTTTAAGGTATTCAAAAGCAATGGTTGCCGATTCTTTCATGACATCACCAAGGTTACCGGTAATGGTCAGGGTTCCTTTACCCCTGCTAAGGCTTACTTCAACGAACAATATTTCACCTCCAACTGCTGTCCAGGCCAGCCCGGTCACAACGCCTGCCACATCATTCCTGATGCTTTTCTCTTTCTGGAAAATCTGCGGGCCCATGATCGTTTTCAACTCCTCCGGACTCACAACCTTTTCATAGGGTTTTTCCATAGCAATGAACTTCGCCTTGTTCCGGATCACTTTTGCCAGGACCTTTTCAAGAGAACGGACCCCTGATTCGCGGGTATACTCGTCAACGATCTTCTCAAGGATTGCTTTATGAAATTTCAATTGACGCGCCTTAATTCCATGTGCATCAAACTGTTTTGGCAATAAGTGCCTTTTTGCAATTTCAATTTTCTCCTCAATAAGATAACCGCTAACATCAATGACTTCCATCCTGTCACGCAAAGCGGGATGAACCGTATTCAGGCTATTGGCGGTAGCAATGAACATTACCTTGCTAAGATCATAATTGATCTCCAGGTAATTATCATGGAATTCAACATTTTGCTCAGGGTCGAGGATCTCAAGCAATGCAGCCTGGGGGTCGCCCTGTATATTGTTTCCACTGACTTTATCAATCTCATCCAGCACGAAAACAGGGTTGGCAGATTTAACTTTCTTCATGTTTTGAATGATCCTGCCCGGCATGGCTCCAATGTATGTCTTTCGGTGTCCCCTTAATTCGGCTTCGTCGCGGACACCACCCAATGACATCCTGACATATTTTCTTCCAAGAGCTGCGGCGATAGATCTTCCCAGAGATGTTTTACCAACACCAGGAGGACCAACAAGGCAAAGAATCGGCGATTTCATGTCTTTTTTAAGTTTAATCACGGCAAGATGCTCGATGATCCGTTCCTTTACTTTTTCTAAACCAAAATGATCTTTATCCAGGATTTTCTGAGCCCTGTCAAGGTCAAATATATCTTCCGTAAATTCTCCCCATGGCAGCTCCACCAACATCTCCAGGTAATTGACCTGGATAGAATATTCAGCGGCCTGGGGGTTCATCCTTTGCAGTTTCTTAATCTCCTTTTCAAAAATCTCAGCAATCTCGCGAGACCATACCTTATCCTTCGCCTTCTGGGCCAGCTCGTTAATCTCTTGCTCGTAGGGACTTCCCCCCAGCTCTTCCTGTATAGTCTTCAACTGCTGGCTTAACAAGTAATCTCTTTGTTGCTTATCCAGGTCTGTTTTGACCTTATTCTGGATCTGTGTCTTCAGCTCAATGACTTGCAACTCCTTAGTCAATCCCTCAAGTACTTTCTTGGCCCGTTTATTCACATCTGATATTTCCAACAGGCTTTGTTTTTCTTTCAGGTCGATATTCAGGTTGGAAGATACAAAATTCACGAGGAAAACCGCGCTCTCTATATTGCGAATGGCAAATGCCGCATCCGATGGGATATTAGGCGACATTTTGATAATTTGCATGGATAAGTCTTTCAGAGAAGAGATCAAAGCATTGAACTCTTCGTCGTACTCCTGCCCATCAACAGTTGTTTCAAATTGCTCAACCTTCGCATTAAAATAGGGCTCAGATTGCAGCATCTCTATTAACTGGAATCGCTTCTTCCCCTGGATGATCGCCGTAGTGCTGCCATCAGGCATGGTCAGTATCTTGATCAGGTGTGCGACAGTACCAATCCTGTTCAGGTCATCAACAGATGGATCTTCAACCTCTATATCTTTTTGGGCAACCACACCTATGATCCGGTTGCCCCTGTATGCTTCTTTAATGAGACGAATGGATTTATCCCTGCCAACGGTGATAGGAATAACCACACCCGGAAACAATACGGTATTTCTTAAAGGTAAGATGGGTAGTGTCTCCGGAACATCCTCTGCATTCATCAACTCCTCATCCTCTGCAGTAAGCAAGGGGATAAACTCGGTTTCATTATCAATGATCTCGGACAGGTTAAGTAATTGTTCGTCCAAATATTTATTCATAAAGTTTCAGTCAATATGTCAGTATAAGCTTATAATTTTTAACAGATAGTATTATACGCAACATTAGTGCCAGAGTTATAATCAAGAAAAAACCAAGAAAGTTGCAATCGCTTTATGAAAGAGATAATCAGGAATAGACAGAAACGTTATTCAGGGTTTTCTCAAATACATTTTCCAGGACATCTCTCTCTATCTTATTGAATTCCAACCCCCTGCGCTCATACACCCTTTTGGCTACGTCCATGGCTTTTTTCAAATGATAAAGAGAGAATCCATGGGTGCCTCCCCAGACAAATGATGGAATAAAGTTTCTTTGAAAACCAGAACCATAAATGTTGGAGTAAACCCCAACAACGGTTCCCGTATTGAACATCGTGTTGATGCCGGTTTTACTGTGGTCTCCCATGATCAGGCCACAAAATTGCAAGCCGGTACTCACGAAAGTCTGGTCCGGATAACTCCACAATTTGACATCTTCGTAATTATTTTTCAGATTTGAAGTATTGGTATCTGCACCCAGGTTGCACCATTCCCCTATAACTGAATTTCCCAGGTAACCATCATGGGCCTTATTGGAATACCCAAAGAAAACGCTGTTATTTATTTCTCCGCCTACTTTACAATGGGGCCCAATGGTTGTAGGCCCATAAATCTTGGCCCCCATCTTGACAACGGATTCCCCACCCAGGGAAAAAGGTCCCCTGATCAAGGCCCCTTCCATGATTACTGCGTCTTTCCCGATATAGATCGGTCCAGTTTCGGTATTCAATGTAGCACATTCTATCCTTGCTCCCTCTTCAATGAAAATATCATTTCCAATAAGCGTGTTTGTTTTGCTAAGTTCTTTTGACTTCTTTCCCTTAGTGATAATTGCAAAGTCTTTTTTCAAGGCTTCACCATTATGCTGAAAGATATCCCAGGAATTGTTGATCTTCGTATACGGAGTTTCTGATGCCTTCTCCTCAATCACTGCCTTGTCCCAATCACCCTCACCCAAATCTTCTTCCCTTACATGCATTGCGATAATGACCGTATCATCCACAAGTGCCTGGTTTTGCTTCAGTGACTGAATTTCCCTGATCAACTCCTCATTTGGGCAAACCGAACCGTTAATCAGGATATTGTTTTCCTCTTTCCTGATGGGAAATTTAGCACTTAAATAATCTTCTGTTAAGCTTGAGGTTTTAGCACCTAAAAAATGCTCCCATTTCTCCCTCATGGTCATAATGCCGATCCGGATCTCACAAACAGGGCGGGTAAATGTTAAGGGTAACAGGTTGTTTCTTCTGAAATTGTCAAAAAGTATATAATTCATTTTTAGCCAATTTTTTCTGGATGATATCATTGCAAAGATAAAAAAAGCCCTTAATTACTTAAGGGCCTTCATGGTATCTTATTCTTCAGTTTTTTTATTCTTGTCGATGTGTTTCTGGTAACGGCTTCTGAACTTGTCAACACGTCCTGCAGTATCCACCAGTTTCATCTTACCGGTATAGAAAGGATGCGAAGTATGGGAAATCTCCAGTTTAATAAGGGGGTATTCCTTGCCGTCTTCCCACTTAATGGTTTCTTTGGTTTTGGAAGTAGATTTTGACAAGAATGCATAATCGTTCGACATATCTTTAAAAACGACGAATCTATAGTCCTTAGGATGAATATCTTTTCTCATTTTTATATGCAGTTAAATTTCGGAGTGCAAAAATACGATATTCTTATTTAATTATACAAGTTATTTGTATTTTTTTTCTTTTTACCCCCCCTTCCCCCTCCCTTCCGGAAGGGAGGGGGTGCACACGCAGCAAAGTTGAATTTCATAAATCATACCCGGGGGTGGGTACAAGAATCAGAATTACAGATTCATTCCCCCCAGCCCCAGCAGAAACTCCATAGTATCGACCCCATCAGCATAATCCCATAATTCCGGATGCTGGCTTTGTCC
>JAUXCL010000237.1 GCA_030618905.1 Bacteroidales bacterium
GATGAGCTTTACCCCATTGCCTATCAACCTAAATATGAGAAAGGAAAAGGCCCTGTGAATGTTAAGATTGTAGATCCGTTAAATGTTCCGGGGGGAAAATATAAACTTCGGTTTGATACGCTTTTCTTAATGAAAAACTATGATGTCACCGGAAATGATGCCTTGATATCAGGCGGGGATACAGCCAGTTATATTACAGGTAACTGGACCCTGATTGATGTTGCAACAGGTCAGGAACATGAATCCGATGTTAATATCAATGAGCAAAACGAACAGCTTTTCCTCGATTTTGGATTTTCAGTGAATATGCAATCAATATATTACCCCGGACCTTATAAGGTAGGTGAAAAGCAGGATGGTAGTGATTTTGTTTCCATTTATTCTATAATGGCGTATGATAACGGTATGCTGGAGTCTACCAGGCATTATGCCGATAGTTCAAAGCAATGGCTTGATGGTGTTGAAGACAATGATGTTCCCGGAGATCCCAGAAACTGGATCAGGGCCGGCACATACCAGGGTGACCTTGCCGGGTCCAATGACTGGAATATGCCTTCAAAACCCTATGATCCTCAGCAGGCATATGAAAAGATCATCAGGGGCACATGGGCCCCCTATAATCTGTGTGCCGGAAGTGATGAAGGTGATGCAGGTGCGGCTGCAGGAGCGGCCTATGACCGCCTCTCAAAACAATTCAACCAGATGCAGAAACTGGCCAGCATTGATATAGTGTTGACTGATAATAAAGCCGACTGGACCAGGGCGGCTGTCGTAGAAATGTGCAGAGATAAAAGACTGGCTGAAGGGAATGTTGAAAAATTTAACTTCAGGTCCGGACAATCAGCCGATAAGAATGGTAACTATGCGCCTGCTGGCAGCGGCCCCAGCAGCAACCCGGAAGACCCCAATTATATTGCGGAAACCAGCATGGGGTGGTTCCCGGGTTATGCCATCAATATTGAAACCGGTGAAAGATTGAATATTGTATTCGGGGAGAATAGCTACTATGCAGCCGATAATGGCAGGGATATGTTGTTCAATCCTACCTCTACATTGTTTGACCCGGTTCAACCGAGTCCTTTTGAATCTCCTACCCCCAGGTTCGGAGGTATGCATTATATCTATATCATGAACCATATCACAAAAAAAGTTGGACTGGACTTTATTTATGAGTTTCCGGCCTATGATGCCTGTGATTATCTGTTGCATGCTGATACGCTGTATCCGCTCTCAACAGATCAATACCTGAAACAAATGTATTCTTCCGCAATGTGGGTTGGGATCCCATTGGCCGTTTCTAATGTGGAATGGTTGTCGAACGATGTGAAAATCAGGATAAGGGTGGGAAAACCTTATGAAAGATTTTATGCAACTGCTTTGGATTCTGCCTCTGTTGCAAACTCTGAAAATGATCATTATCCATTGTATCTGTTCGAGACTGAGGGTGTGGCAACAGAATACCAAAACCCGCAAAAAGCGGAAAACGACCTGGACCTGGTTAACGTGGTGCCAAACCCCTATTATGCATATGCCGGTGGCCCGGGATATGAAAGAAATGCACTTGATAACCGTGTGAAGATCACCAACCTGCCTGAAAAATGCATCGTCACAATTTATAATGTGAACGGAACACTGATCAGGCAATACAGTAAAGACGATCCCCAGTCCTACCTTGACTGGGACCTGAAAAACTTTGCAGGAGTACCTGTGGCAGGTGGGGTTTATATTATTCATGTTAAGGCTGATGCAGGTGAAAAAGTACTTAAGTGGTTTGGCGGATTACGCCCACCTGATCTGAATGTATTCTGATAAAATATTGCTGTTGATAATAAATGAATTTACAAACATAAATCTACTATAACATGAAGGACTTTTATAAATTTCTGGCAGCTTTAATTCTGGTGGCTCTGATATCCATGCCTTTTATAGAAGTAATTGCTGGAAACAAGGACCGGTCCGGACAGGCAGGGGCCCCGGAATTGCTGATCAATCCTTATGCCAGAGGCACGGGATGGGGTAGTGCTAATGTTGCTAATGTGAGGGGCCTTGAGGGTATGTTTACCAATATTGCCGGCCTGGCTTTCACAAATAAGACCGAAGTAGTCTTTTCTTATACCAACTGGTTGAAAGGTACTGATATCAGTATCAGTTCTTTCGGACTGGCACAACGGATTGGTGAAAGTGGTGTCCTGGGTATCAGCGTAATGTCGATGGGTTTTGGCGATCTGGATGTAACTACCACCGACCAGCCGGAAGGTACGGGCGCTACATACTCCCCGAATTTATTGAATGTGAATATCGCTTATGCCAAAGCATTTTCAAATTCTATTTATGCCGGTATCAACCTTAAGATCATCTCTCATTCAATCCCTAATGCCAGTGCAATGGGAGTCGCTATTGATGCCGGTATTACTTATGTTGCCGGTAAAGATGATCAGGTGAAGTTTGGCGTGGTGTTGAAAAATCTTGGCCCGGAGATGAAATATACTGGCGATGGTTTTTCAATCAAGGCCTTGTTCGCGGGTAACGATTATACATTGACTGTAAACCAGCGCTCTGAGCAGTTTGAGCTGCCCACCCAGTTAAAAATAGGCGCCTCTTATGATTTTCTGTTTGGAGATGAGCTCAGATTTACCCTTGCAGGTACCTTCGCATCCAACTCATTTACCAAGGACCAGTTCGTGCTTGGAGGGGAATTCAGCTTGAAGAGTTACCTGATGGTCAGAGCCGGGTATACATATGAGAACAATATCACGGAAAGTATTGATAATTCATCCAGAACAAACGTATATAATGGCCCAAGCGCAGGATTAACGGTTCAGGTACCATTTAATAAGGAGAAAGGATCGGGCATTGGATTTGACTATTCATACCAGTCTACTGCCAGTTTCAATGGTACTCATGTGTTTGGGGTAATATTATTCTTTTAGTATTATATACTGGTTTTTCAGAAATTTATTATTTTTGCAACACGCAAGAGGCCCTTATTTTAAGGGTCTTTTCGCTTTTTAAATATTCGATTAACGGAGGTAGACATGACAGAAGTAAAATACTTTACGGAAGAAGGGTTTGAGAAACTAAATGAAGAGCTGGATCAGCTTACAAAGATAGAACGGCCTGCTATTTCCAAACAGATTGCCGAAGCAAGAGACAAAGGTGATCTTTCTGAAAATGCTGAATATGATGCTGCTAAAGATGCCCA
>JAUXCL010000036.1 GCA_030618905.1 Bacteroidales bacterium
AAAGGACGGATGGGTAACAAGGAATCCAATATCTACCTGGCATCACCGGCAACTGTGGCTTATTCAGCGCTTGCAGGGGAGATTACAGATCCCAGGGGATCAAAGAATGATGAGCATTTCCCTTATGCCAGAGAACAAAGCCAAACAGTAAGCATTAATGCGGATGAGGATCGCTTTGGGGCAGGCATATGGAATTATGCAGATGTGGACAACCTGAACACCGACCTGATGTTTGCCGGGAACCTGACTTATACTATACAAAGCTCTGAGCCTGAAAGTATCCGGCCGTATCTTTTCAAGGGCTTTGACGATAGCTTTGCAGAGAAGGTGAGTAAAGATGATATCATTATTGCCGGAGCTAACTTTGGATGTGGGAGCTCAAGGGAACATCCCGCAGTAGGACTTGCCCATGCAGGGGTGAAAGCCGTGATCTGCAAATCTGTTAACCGGATCTTTTATCGCTCAGCAGTGAACCAGGGTTTGCCCATCATTCTTCTACCCGATGCAGTCGAAGCTTATCAAGCGGGTGATAAGCTTAATATAGATTTTGAAAGAGGGGAAGTGTCTGTTAATGAACAGGTGTTCCATTTTGCACCCTTGCCCGATAAATTGATGAAAATTTTTGAAGCCAAAGGACTGGTAAATTACATCAAGACCTTTGCATAATTTATAACTTTTTGAGAAAAGCCCTTTATGTCATATTGATCATTGTATTTTTGGTGGCAGCGTACTTCGTTACGGGTGCACTGTACCCTAAATATACTTCTTACTTTCCAGTATTTGCGATTATTCTCCTGCTGGACCTCTACCTTTGGTTCTCCCTGAAAAACAAGATATTGCAACTGAAGCCAGCTTTGGCTTATATCCTGACTTTCCTTTACTGGCTTCCGTTTTTTTCCATGGTATTATTGTCTGTGGTATCTGTATTCATTCCAATCCTTGAATGGAATATGATATTCTACACTTACCTGAGCGGTGGCATTTTCATTGTTTATGCCGCTAAAATGCTGGCCGTCATTTTTTTGTTCCTCGCAGACATCATCAAGGTCATACGGCATGCATACCGTTTTGTAAGACAGAAAAAGAAGAAAGAAGCAGAAATGCTTGAAGGAAGGAAGATCACCCGTGGACGATTTCTTCAGAATATAGGCTTATTGGGTGGGGGTATCATGTTAAGCGGATTGATCATTGGAATGATAAAATGGGCACATGATTTTAAAATAAAGAGCCTGGGCATAACCTTGCCAAATCTACCTTCTGCATTTAACGGCTTCAAGATCGTTCAGATATCTGATTTGCATCTTGGCAGCTGGACCTCACCTGCGGCCCTGGATGAAGCCATTACCAAGATCAATAACCTTGAGGCAGATATCGTTGTTTTTACCGGTGACCTGGTGAACTACAGCACAAAGGAAGCTTATCCCTTTGAAAAAACGCTGTCAGGTATCAAAGCCAGGTACGGTGTATATGCCATCCTGGGAAATCATGATTATGGGGACTATGTCAATTGGGATTCACCGGAAGCTAAGCAGAAAAACATTGATGACCTGGTCAGTTTTTACGACAGGGTAGGGTGGAACTTATTGCGTAATGATCATGATCTGATTGGTGCACATGCTGAGCAAATAGCCTTAATCGGGGTCGAGAACTGGAGTGCCATATCCCGTTTTCCCAGGTACGGTAACCTGGATACTGCTGACGGAAATATCAACCATGTACCTGTGAAAATATTGCTTTCTCATGATCCTACACATTGGGATGCAGAGATCTGTAAAACACATAAAGATATAGACCTGACCCTTTCGGGTCATACACATGGTTTCCAGTTTGGCATAGAGTGGCGAAATCTGAGATGGAGCCCGGCTCAATATATGTATAAACAATGGGCCGGTTTTTATGCCCGGGAAACGGATGGCCATGAGCAATACCTCTATGTTAACCGCGGTCTGGGCAATATAGGCTACCCTGGTAGAATAGGTATCCTTCCTGAAATAACCTTGCTCACCCTGTACAACGTTTAGTATTGTTAATAATTCTGTGGATAATAATTTAGCATTATTTGTAATAGGTTATTAAATAATTATTTGATTTGGGTACATTTATGTTGTATATTCGTATTAATCAAATCACTAATCCCTTAATTAATAGCTTTATGAAAAAGTCATTCTCTTTTTTATTCGTTTTGGTATTTCCTGTAGCCTTATTGATCATGGCCTATAACACTGGTTCTCCGGGAGGCAAGACCGGTTCACCGGGCGATAGTGGAAATACATGTACAGAATGCCATTCCGGTACTGCGACCGCAATCGATGCCTGGATTGTTTCCAATATTCCACCTGAAGGATATACTCCGGGAGCTGTTTATAACATTACAGCCATTGGAACCCATACCGGTGTGGTATTATTTGGATTTGAACTGACTGCAGAAGATGATCAGGGTAACAAGATTGGAACCCTCACTGTAACTGACCCATTGCAAACCCAGCATACCAATAGCAATGCGGCCATCACACATACAGCCGAAGGCAATACCCCAATTGGAAACATGAAGACCTGGAATATGGGCTGGACTGCTCCAATGACGGCTGTTGGTGAAATCACATTCTATGCGGCCTTTAACGCTGCCGATGGAAATGGTAATACCAGTGGCGATGTTATTTATACATCTACCTTAACGGTGGATAATACAGCTCCGGCAACACTTATCAGCATCACACCTAATTCGGCCATACAAAACGAGACCCTGGTGACTACCATAATAGGTGACCACACCAGTTTTAGTTCTTCAAGTACCGCGACACTGGCCTTTAGTGATGACCCTGGAGAAACTGTTGAAGGGACTGATATTGAGGCTGTCAGTACTGAAGAATTGAATGCAACTTTCAGTATACCTGTTGATGCTTCCACCGGTATGTGGGACCTGTTAGTTGATGGTGTTACACTGGAAGATGCTTTTGAAGTGATCGCAGCGCCTCCTTCCATCGTGCTCATTTCACCAAACGTAGGAAACCAGGGAAGTGAATTCATTGATGCAAGGATTAACGGACTTAATACCAGTTGGACATCTGGTGTTACCGATGTATACCTTGCATATAACGCAAATCCTGATGAGACAATTATCGGTACAAATATTGATGTTATCAGTGATACTTACCTGGAGTTTGATTTTGCCATTCCACTGGATGCTTCAGTTGGACTTTGGGATGTGCATGTAGATGATCTTGTGTTTGTCAAAGGATTTACCATGTATACACCTGTTGCGATTGCTGAAAACGATATTTTCGCCAACGTAAATGTGTATCCAAATCCTTCAAAGGGCTTCATCAATATCGAAGGTGTTGAGGATATGCAAGTTCATATCTATAATGCAGTTGGCGAGAAGGTTTATTCGATTGAACAGGCTACCGGCAAACAGCGGATTGATCTGACCGGTTTGACCAAGGGTGTTTACTTTGTCAACTTCAGGCAGGACGATCAGCAAAAGATGAAGAAGATTATTCTGACGAAGTAAAAATTCCGGAAGGCTGATATTTAGTCAAACTCGAACCATTTCTTGACTAAAACTGTTTTATCTTCCGGCTCTGAATGATGTCTGTATTCATTGGTGTGGTTATTATAGACGTAATCCTTTGCCCATTCATCATGATGGGCAATGATCTGTTTGATGGCATCGGTCATGAAGTATAGCTCTTTATTGCTCATGGTAGGGTGTAAAGACATCCTGATCCAACCCGGCTTTTCGGAAAGGTCACCGGTATTGATCAACTCGGTGATACGCCTTGACTTGTCGTAGCTCACATCAAGTAAATAATGTCCATAGGTACCGGCACAGGCACACCCGCCGCGAACCTGTACGCCAAACCTGTCGTTCAGCAATTTAACGGCCAGGTTGAAATGGACATGATCGATATAAAATGAGATCACCCCAAGCCTGTCTTTTACATTATCAGCCAGGATATGTAGTTCCGGCATCTTTTCGAGCTCTTCAAAAGCAATTTTTACAAGTTCATCTTCACGTTGGTGTATTTTGTCTATACCCATTAGTTCTTTAAGTCTGATGGCAAGGGCAGTCCGGATGGCTTGCAGGAATCCCGGGGTGCCACCGTCTTCACGGGCTTCAATATCATCAATATATTTGAATTCTCCCCAGGCATTGGTCCAGTCTACAGTTCCACCTCCTGGCTCATCGGGGGTGTGCCTTGTATACAATCCGGAGTCAAAAATAAGGACACCGGAGCTTCCGGGGCCACCAAGAAATTTGTGCGGTGAGAAAAAGATGGCATCGCATTTCATCAATGGGTCTTCCGGATGCATATTGATTTCCACATAGGGTGCTGAGGCAGCAAAATCCACAAAGCATAAGCCACCGTATTCATGCATGATCTTTGCCATTTCATGGTAAGGTGTCATCACGCCTGTTACGTTGGAGCAAGCTGTAAATGACCCGATTTTTACTTTCCGGTCTTTGTACTCTTCCAGCAGGCTCCGCAGGGAGTTCAAGTCTATAAGCAGGTTTTCATCCGGTGCTATCTGAACCACATCTGCGATGGTTTCGTACCATGAAGTGTGATTGGAATGATGTTCCATATGGGTGACAAAGACCACTGGCTTTTCAATTGTGTTCAAGCAGTCATGGTCACTTATAAGGCCGCAGGATTTTAGCCCCAGGATCCTTTGAAACTTCACTATTGCAGCGGTCATACCAAACCCTGTGGTGATGATGACATCTTCGGGAGAAGCATTGACATGCGCTTTGATGATTTTCTGGGCGTAATGGTAGGCATTGGTCATCAGCGTTCCCGTTTCGCTGGTCTCTGTGTGGGTATTGCCAATGAATGGACCTAATTTGTGGGAGATCGTTTCTTCAATAGGCTCGTACAGTCTCCCACTGGCAATCCAGTCAGCATAGATCATGCGTTTCCGGCCAAATGGTGTCTGAAACTCGAGACCATTGCCAATAATGTTTTTCCTGAACTTATCGAAGTACTGTTCCATATCTTCGTTTTTCGTATATATGTTGCAAGATACTGTTTTTATATTTTTTTATGTTTCTTTTACCCTCCCCCGGGTATGATGTATCATGTAAATGCCTTTAGGTGTGCACCCCCTCCCTCGAGAGGGAGGGGGATGGGGGGTGGGTAAAAAAACTCTATACTAATTTGACTTCGATATCCGAATCAATGACACCTCCAAATCTCCACCTTCCGGATAGATGCTCAACCAATTATTGTCTTCGCTAAACCACTTGTATTGGGCACTTATCCTGATGATAAATTCATTCGGTTCATCAGACTCGGGAATCTTAATTGCAAAACCGCCATTCTTGGAACCATCCGCACCATAGCTGACAAGCATTTTGAAATTTCTGGCAACAGGATTGCTTGCTTTAATGAGGATGTAGTTCTCTTTCCTTACATTAACCGGCATGGGTACAAAGGCAAATCGTTTTTCTGTGTCCTGAGGTATCAGGATGGTCTCCTGGTTGATATCTACAATAGCATTATCATTGATGATCTTCTTGATCGCACTGACCTGTTCAATAGGATAGGCCTCATTTGGCAGGAGTTCGAAGGCAGTCATATATTTATCGATTGCTTTATCATAGATCTTCTGGTTGAAGAACTTATCTGCATCAGCAATGGCCACCCTGTATCCCTTCATTTTTGCTTCTCTTTCTGTAAGAATGAAGACCTCTGCTTCACTGATCTTTCTCTGAGGATAGCTTTCCCCTGGTTTGATGTTCAGAGCCAGTTCAAAGGATTGTTTGGCCATGATATAATTTCCGGCATTTAAGTATTCGTCACCACTATTTATTGCCAGTTCATAATTCCTGTCGCTTTCTTCGGCAAATATACGGTCTATCTCAGCAACCCTTCCAGGCGGATATTGCTCATTTGGCTTAAGCTCCGATGCCCTGGTGTAATTCGACCTGGCATTGATATAATCCCTGTCGGTGAAGAACTGGTCTGCTGCTGTGATAGCTGCTGTGTAATTCTCATCCAGCGCTTGCTGGCGTGCCAGTTCATCTGCTTTTTGCTTTTCAATTGCGGCAACAATTACAGTGATTTCAGCAATCCGGGAGATGGCATGAGTATCGCCTGGTTTTAATTGTAAAGCACTTTCATAAAGCAGTCTTGCATTTTCGTAATCTTCATCCGTAAAGTACTGGTCTGCTTTGGCAATGAATGTGTCAAGCTCTTCCTCAAGTGCTTGTTGCACGGCAAGTTCAGATAAGATCGCTTCGATCTCAGCCATCTTATCCTGAGGATAGTTCTCACCCGGTTTCAGGCGCTTAGCCTCGGCATAATTCAGTTTGGCAGCGGAATAGTCTTCCTCATTAAAGAAACGGTCAGCTGCAGCAATGGCTTCCTGGTAACTGGCTTCAAGTGCCTGCTGAGCTGCAACACCTTCCTGGATGCCCTGAATTTCAGTAATCTTTGTTCTGGGATATGATTCCTCCGGTTTATAAGCTGACGCCCTGTTATAAGCTGCAAGGGCTTCTTCATACCTTTCTTCCTGGAACAGCTGATCAGCAGTGATAATGGCATTGGCATAATCTTCCTGCAGCTTTTGAAGTGCAGCCAGCAGGCCGGCAATTTCTGCAATTTTATCTTTAGGATATTGTTCTCCTGACTTCAGGTCGATGGCTTTTTGATATTCGCTTCGTGAATTGGTGTAATCCGCAGCAGCAAGATACTGGTCACCATTATCAATGTACCCCTGGTATTGATCATCCACCGCCTGCGCTGCTGCCAGCTCATCCATTTTTTGATTGATCGCTATGATCTGATCCTGTGGATATGCCTCACCAGGCTTTATGGCAAGTGCTTCCTGGTAAGCCATCTTTGCACCGGGATATTCAGCTGCATTAAATAATCCATCGGCTTTGTTGATTGCACTGTTATAGGAATCTTCATTCGCTTGTAAAACCCCTAATAATATATTGATCTCGTTTATCTTTGTCGAAGGATAGGTCTCATCAGCCTTGATCTCACCGGCTTGTTGATAAGCGACCAGTGCATTGTCATAATCTTCTTCTGCCATTAGCTGATCTGCCTCTGCAACAGCATTTTTATAGGCTTCTTCCAGGGCCCTGATCTGGGCAAGCAACTCATTGATCTCGATAACCTTATCCTTAGGATATTGCTCATCAGCTTTGATGTCAATGGCACTCATATACTCTATCTTGGCGTTGTCATATTGTTTTTCAGAGAAGAACCTGTCACCTGCTGCTATAGCTCTTTCATAAGCTTCACTAATTGATCTGTCACGATCAAGGATATCGTTGATCATGATGATCTGATTCTGTGCGTATTCTTTGTTTGGCATTACCTGCAAAGCTTTTTCATACTGCACGAGAGCTTTTTCATAATCTCCTGTATTGTATAGTTTATCAGCCCCGGCAATGGTTCTGTCGTAAATTTCTTCTTTATTCTTGATTTCTGTCAGGATCACATCAATCTCATCGATCTTGACCATAGGATATTGCTCCATGGGCTTGATCTCACTGGCCTTTTTGTATTCTGAGTGGGCCTCAGCATAGGATTCGTCAGCCAGCAGCTTATCAGCCCTGGCAATGCTGTTTTTGTATGCCTCTTCCTGGGAGTTTCGGTAATTGATAATTTCAGTGATGGCCCCGATTTTTTCATTGGCATACTTTTCAGTGGGTTTGAAACTCAATGCGGATTTATAAGCAATCATTGCACTGGCATAATCCTCCTCATTGAAAAGCTGATCCGCTTTAATGATCCAATCCTCATAATTCTGATAAGCTTTAATTGCCTTATCTTCCAATGCTGCATCAATCTTTTTGATCAGGTCTTTAGGATAGCTCTCATCCGGAAGGATCTCCAGGGCAGCCAGATACTTGATCTTCGCCATATCGAAATCCTTTTCAATATACAGGTTGTCGCCGGCAGTAACAAGTGAATTGTATTCTTCGTATTTTCTCAAAAAGCTATTTAATTCACTGATCTTTTCTTGTGGCAAGGACTCTTCAGGCTTCAATTCAGAAGCGATTTTATATGATTCCAGCGCTTTTTGATAGTCTTTTCTCAGCATATACCCTTCAGCATCATTAAGGGCCAGCTCATAAGCGCCCTGTTCCTCATTCTGCTGGCGTTGTATCTGGATGATCTCCTCAATTTTATCCTTCGGGTATTGCTCTGCAGGCAATAATGTCAGGGCCGTTTCATAGGTCGCCATAGCATTTTCATAATCTGATGCAGTAAAAAACTGGTCCCCCTTCCTGATGGCATCATCATATCGTTGCCTGTTTGCAGCTTCCTCCACCTTCATGCTATTGCACCGGGTGATCTGGTCTTTGGGATATTGCTCACCTGGCAGGATTTTCAATGCCTCATTATAAGCTTCTATGGCCTTATCAAAGGATCTGTTATCGAATAGTTCATCCGCAAGCTTAAGCTTACTTTTGTAATCCGCTTTTTTCTCAATTTGTACACGCAATAACTGCATGGATTCTCTCAGGCGGTCCTTGGGATATTGCTCTTCAGGCTTAAGTTTGGAAGCGTACTGATAGGATGCCTTTGCATTCAGGTAATCTTCAGCATTAAAGTACTGGTCACCAAGGGTTATTGTGCTCTGATACTTTTCATCATTATCCTGACTAAAGCTTTGGAAGGAGATGAAAACCAGCAGCAATAACAAAACTATATTTCCGGGTATTAAGAGTCGCATTTATTCTTTATCGTTGACGCCTTTCAATTTGCACTTATTTTGATACTAGTTAACGCTTCTGCTGACTTATTATTGCAACATGCTAATCATTTCTAATTGAAGATGATACCGTCTTTAATTGTCAGTTTCCTATCTGCCATATTTGCCAGGTTCTGATTGTGTGTTACGATAACAAAAGTCTGTTGAAAGTTGTCCCTAAGTCTGAAAAAAAGATTATGCAAATCAACTGATGATTTTGAATCCAGGTTCCCTGATGGTTCATCAGCAAGGATTATTGATGGATTGTTGATCAAAGCCCTGGCTACTGCCAGCCGCTGTTGCTCACCTCCGGAAAGCTCAGATGGTTTATGATCCAGACGTTCACTCAGGTCGAGGAACTCCAGGAGCTCTTTTGCCCTGTTTTCCACTTTTTTCCTGGGTTGTGCAGAAATAAAAGCCGGAATGCACACATTTTCCAATGCAGTAAATTCCGGTAACAAATGATGGAATTGAAATACGAAGCCAATATGTTGATTCCTGAATTCCGATAATTTTTTTTCATTTAATTGCTTGATCACCTTGCCATCAACCTCTATCGATCCTTTATCTGCCCTATCAAGGGTGCCAATGATATGCAATAAAGTCGATTTTCCAGCCCCGGATGCACCAACGATGGAAACAATCTCACCTTTCTGAATCTCGATGTTGATTCCTTTCAGCACCTCCAGATTCCCAAAAGACTTGTGTATGTTGCTTGCCTTAATCATAAGGTTGCTATAGGGGTACAAAGATAATATAATATCGTGAACGGTGAACTGTGAACGGTGAACGGAGAACTGTGAACGGTGAACGGAGAAGAGTGAACTGAAAAAATCAAAAAAACTGTTCACCGTTCACCGTTCACAGTTCACATTTTTTACTATTTTTGAAACAATCTACTAATTAGAATCATATGAACTTACACGAGTACCAGGGAAAGAAAATATTATCGGATTATGGTGTGGCCATACCAAAAGGAATTGTTGCCAGCAACCCAAAAGAGGCCGTTGAGGCTGCCAAGGCCATCAGAACTGAAACAGGATCAGATAAATGGGCTGTAAAGGCCCAGATCCATGCCGGCGGCAGGGGTAAAGGGGGCGGGGTAAAGATCGCTAAAGACCTGGATGAAGTCAGGGATTATGCAGAGCAGATACTGGGGATGCAATTGGTAACCCCACAGACCGGGCCGGAAGGTAAGCTGGTGAGAAAAATTTTAATCGAACAAAACATATATTACCCGGGCGAATCAGAGCCACAGGAGTTTTATATGAGCGTAATGCTCAACAGGGATAAATCCAGAAACATGATCGTCTATTCACCCAGGGGTGGTATGAATATTGAAAAGGTAGCAGAAGAAACTCCGGAAGAAATATTTATCGAAACGATAGATCCCAAAGTTGGTTTGAAGGGCTTTCAATGCCGTAAAATAGCCTTCAACCTTGGCCTTTCAGGCGATGCTTTCAAAGCCATGCTTAAATTTGTCACTGCGCTCCACAAAGCATTTATTGGTGCCGATGCAGCACTCTTTGAGATCAACCCGGTGATGAAGACATCTGACAATAAGATATTTGCTGCTGATGCTAAAGTTGCCATTGACAGCAATGCCCTTTACCGGCACCCGGATATTGAGGAGATGCGTGATGTTTTTGAAGAAGATCCCATTGAAGTGGAAGCTTCAAAATTTGATCTCAGTTATGTGAAGCTGGATGGCAACGTAGGATGTATGGTTAATGGTGCCGGCCTTGCCATGGCCACCATGGACCTGATCAAATTATCAGGCGGCAACCCGGCCAATTTCCTCGATGTGGGTGGTACTGCAGATGCCAAAAGGGTAGAGGAGGCCTTTCGTATTATCCTGAAGGATCCCAATGTGAAGGCGATCCTGGTTAATATTTTCGGTGGCATCGTTCGCTGCGACCGTGTTGCACAGGGTATCGTGGATGCCTATAACAATATTGAAGATATAAACCTGCCCATCGTCGTCAGGCTGCAGGGTACCAATGCAGAAGAAGGTAAAAAGCTGATCGACGAATCCGGCTTGAAAGTCCATTCTGCTATCCTGCTGGAGGATGCTGCAAAAATGGTTACGGAGGTTTTGAAGACGTGAACAGTGAACAGTGAACAGTGTACGGTGAAGTGGAGCGAGACGAAGTCGAGTGACATCCCGCCAGAGGCGGGGAGCGAAGAAGTGAAGGAAGAAGAGCCGAAGGAGGAAGAAAAGAAAGAGGAGGAACCGAAGGAAGATGAGGAAGAAAAAAAAGATAAATAGATAAATATGGGATCAATTGTGAACATTCATGCCCGTCAGATTCTTGACTCCAGAGGCAATCCAACAATAGAAGTAGATGTATATACCGATAATGGAATTGTAGGCCGTGCAGCAGTTCCATCAGGAGCCTCAACCGGCATTCATGAAGCAGTCGAACTGCGGGATAATGATAAGGGGATATACCTGGGCAAAGGTGTATTGAAAGCTGTGGAGAATGTAAATAAAGTGCTGAATGAAGAACTGCAGGGTTATTATATCACCGACCAGGTGGAAATTGATCAGCGGATGATAGAGATCGATGGCACACCCAATAAATCCAATCTCGGAGCCAATGCCATCCTTGGAGTTTCACTGGCAGTTGCACATGCAGGTGCACAATTGACCGGACAATACCTGTACCGCTACCTGGGAGGCACCAATGCCAACCTGCTGCCCATTCCAATGATGAATATTATTAATGGTGGATCTCATGCTGACAATAGCATCGACTTCCAGGAATTTATGATCATGCCCGTGGGTGCCCCAAACTTCCATGAAGCAATTAGAATGGGTGCTGAAGTATTCCATAACCTGAAAAAAGTGCTCAAAGACAAGGGTCTTTCTACCAATGTGGGTGATGAAGGTGGTTTTGCCCCCAACCTGGAATCAAATGAAGAAGCAATCAAGGTCCTTTTGAAAGCTATTGAGAAAGCAGGATACAAACCAGGCGAAGACATCTATATTGCCCTTGACCCGGCATCATCAGAATATTATATCCCTGAAGAAAATGTATATCACCTGAAATGGTCAAGCGGCGATAAACTCACTCCGCAGCAAATGGTCGATTTCTGGAAAGATTGGGTGAAGAAATATCCTATCGTGTCAATTGAAGATGGTATGGCAGAAGACGACTGGGCCGGATGGAAAATCATGACCAGGTCCCTGGGCAACAAGATCCAGATCGTTGGTGATGACCTGTTCGTAACCAATGTTGAAAGGCTTGGCAGGGGAATAAAGGAAAAGGTTGCCAACTCTATCCTGATCAAGGTTAACCAGATCGGAACCCTCACAGAAACCATGAATGCCGTGAGCCTTGCTGCACAAAATGGTTATACCAGTGTGATCAGTCACCGCTCAGGTGAAACGGAAGACACCACAATTGCTGACCTCGCCGTTGCACTGAACACCGGACAGATAAAAACCGGATCAGCCAGCCGCTCTGATCGTATAGCAAAATACAATCAGCTGCTTCGAATAGAAGAAATTTTAGGAGATTCAGCAAGGTATCCTGGAAAAGATTTTAAATACGTTTAAAATCGCTGCAGATAACTCACCAGGTTAACTGACGAATTCAGTTTCAATTTCTTACGTAAGCGCGAACGCGCAGCTTCCAGTGCACGAACACTCTGCCTGGTAATATCGGATATTTCCCGTGAAGACATATTCAACCTTAAATAAGTGCTTAATCTGACTTCATTGGTAGTCAGGTTAGAGAACTTTTCAAGCAGCCGTTGCTGGAACCTCTCCTGTAATTCATTAAAACTGAATTCATAGGTTTTGAAATCTATGTCTTCAAAGATGGTTTGCAATTTCCGGATAATCACCTGGACATGATCATCCATAATTCCGGTGCTTTCCCTGTTTAACAATTCCAGATCCTGAATGATCGTCTGCCCCAGTGCCTTTCTTTTTTCAAGAATCAAGGCATATTCCGCCATGATTCTCTCCCTGAAATTCAATTCCGTTTTTAAAGTATCCCTGCGTGATTTCAGTTCAAGCTGATTGCGTATCCTGGCCATGAGTTCCAGATCATTAAATGGCTTGGTCACATAATCCACGCCTCCGATCCTGAAGCCCTGGATGACATCTTCAATCTCTGACCTTGCTGTTAAAAAGATGATCGGTATGTCACTTAATCTTTCCTCCTCCTTGAACTTTCTGCAAACCTCAAAGCCGTCCATGTCCGGCATATTGACATCCAGCAAGATGAGGTCGTAAGATATATGCATGGCCATATCAATGGCGCCGGGGCCATCCTCCGCATAAGCCAGGTTGTACTGATTCCTGTCCAGGATCTTTGCAATCAATTGAATATTAGAAGGCTCATCATCAACGATAAGGATCCTGAACTTAATATTCTCAAAAGTTGTCATGATTTCTTTTCTTTTAAGAATTTAAGCTTCTCCAATAATTGCGGGAAAGTGTTGAGGCAGACATCAATATTCTCAACATCAAAATCTTTAGCATATGAATTGAGGGAGATCCCAAAGGTTTGGATGAAATCTATGCCCGATTCATCTCCGATTTCTGTAATACCTTCAGCAAAATCATTTATTGATTGAAATTCTTTGTTCATTATAATTTCATTCCACCTGTGGAGGAATTTCTCATTAAGCTGATCATAAGCCCTTGTTACGGATTCAGGCTGGTAGGATTTATCATCTGTACCGAAAACGTCATCTGATCGACTATCCTGAGTAATTATATTGTCAAAAACCTTACTGACTTTTTCAAAGAGATCTGAAATATGGAATGGCTTAAGCAGGTAATCGTCAAAACCAGCGTCTTCTATTTTCTCCACATCTTCTTTCATGGCCAGGGCTGTCAGCGCTATGATGGGAGTGTCCCGGAGCTCAGGGTTATTCCTGATGATATTGGTGGCTTCAAATCCATCCATTCGCGGCATGAGAATGTCCATGAGGATCATATCAGGTTTGATCTTTTCAGCAACTGAAACTGCCATCTGCCCATCTTCCGCTTCTATGATCTTGATGCCTGCATTCTCCATATTCTCTTTGACCAATTTCCTGTTGATTTCAGAATCATCAACCAGCAATACGGTTTTGCCTTTTAATGCAACAATTGAAGCATCGGGTTTTTGGCTGTAGCCCAGTGTAAAAGTATGTACTACTACTTCGGGAATGTTAATTATAAAGCGCGTACCTTTTGACACTTCACTTTCAACCTTGATGTTTCCATCCATCATCTCCACAATGCTTTTGGTTATAGCCAAACCCAAACCATGCCCACGAATACCTTTTACCCTCCTGGTCTTAACTTGTGTAAATGGTTCAAACAAACGATCAATTTCTGAATCAGGTATTCCCACGCCACTGTCTTCCACCACAATCCGTATATCAATTTCCTCAGATCCAAGCATAGAGCGCTTCTCCACTTGCTGAATATTGATTTTTATGTGTCCCTCATCCGTATATTTAATGGCATTACTCAGCAGATTGGTGAGCACCTGCTTAACACGAATCTCATCAAGTATAAGGAACCTGGGAATGTCTTTATCTATTTCAGTGACAAGGTCAAGGTGCTTTTGGGCCACCTTCATGGCAAACATCTGCCTGATGTCTTTCATTACTTCATATAAATTGACAGACTTGAACTGCAGGTTGAGTTTACCGGCTTCAATCCTTGAAATATCGAGAATATCATCAATGAGCATGACGATATTGTTGCTGGAAGACTTAATAGATTCAATATATTCCTTTTGCTTTTTATCGAAGATGGCATTCTCAAGCAGGTCGGCAAAACCAATGATCACATTGAGTGGTGTCCTGATCTCATGCGAAAGATTTGATAGAAATTCACTCTTGAACTGGCTGATTTTTTCAACTTTTTCTTTGGCTTTTTCCAGCTCTTCCTGAAATTTTCGCTGGTAAGTGATATCCTGGCCCATCTCTGTCATCCCAATGATCTCACCCACTTCATTATACACCGGATTTCCTTTCATATGCCAGATCCTGCCATCAGGAGTTTGTTTTTCGGTGGCCTGTGGAATACCGGTTTCCTTCGCCAGTAATACCGGGCAATTATCACAAGGTTCAGATCTATCATGCCAGATCTTATAACAATAAGCACCGGTTAAATCCTCTTGTGGCTTATTGATCGATTCTGCTGCAGCTTTACTGGCCCATCTGATTCTGAGGTCAGGGTCGTAAAACAGGAACAGGTCAGACATGCTATTAAGGATGGCGGATTTATCACGTTCTGCTGTCATCAGACTGGTCCGGGCAACCTTACGCTCTGTAATATCACTCACAATATCAATGACTTCATCATCGGATATGGGAACAACTCTGGCTTCATAGTATTTCAAGCCGTCGCCGGTCTCTAACTCATATTCATATTTCTGAATCTCACCGGTGTTAAACGCAAGTTTAATCAGTTCTTTATTGTGCTTAATGACTATTTCGGGCAGGCCCAGGTCATCCAGTTTCTTGCCAATGAATTCCTGGGAAGCTAAAGCTAATGTTCCGGATGATGAGGCATGATAATCAATTAGTTTACCAAGTCGGAGGCCAAGCGG
>JAUXCL010000126.1 GCA_030618905.1 Bacteroidales bacterium
ACAAGGAAACTGAACCTGGGTTTTTTACTGCTGACCGGAGCTTCCTGGACTATTTTGGGGATCTTTTACGGTTTCGGTTATTGTCCCCTCACGGATTGGCATTTTGCCGTGCTGAGAAAGTTGGGGCAATACAACCTGCCATCATCATATATTAAATATCTGGTTGATAGGTTGTTTGGAACAAATGCAAGTGCTGATGTGGTTGATTTGTTAACCTTGGTCATTTTTTTGGTTGCACTGGCAATTTCTCTGGCCTTGAACATCAGGGATGTGTTTACAAACAGAAAAACCAAGCACCAAATCCCAAATTCCAAATAAATACCAAATAATAAACTATCAAAGCACAAACAGTTTGAATATTCGAGTTTGGAATTTGTATACTATTTGGAATTTGGAATTTCTTATTTGGGATTTTACCCCCTGGGTTATTTATGAACCTTCCTGACAAAATCATCCACCTCCGGTACGCCTCCCTGGTAAACCAGGTAGCCGTTATAGGGTTCCCGTCGAGTGATCTCATCGTTGATGGGGGTCAGCATCATCTCTTTCACCTTTGCAGGGTCATCTGTCTGCCCCAGGATCCAGCTTAGCTTAACCCAGGCTACCTCAGGCAACATATTGCCGGCAGGGATGATGCCTTTGGCCATCATGTCGCGGCCGGTATCATAAACGAACATATGCACATAGCCCCAGATGGTCTGCAGGGTCATGAACATGTGAACACCTTTTGCATGGGCCCTTTCGATGGCCGGGTAAAGCTCCTTATTGACATGCCCCAGTCCGGTACCAACGATGATGATTCCGCGGTATCCGGCTTCCACCAATGCGTCGATGGTGTCGGGCTTCATACCGGGATAGTAATAGATCATGGTCACCTCATTGCTGAAGTAAGGCATGATCTTCACATTCCGGTCTTTTCGCCTTGGATTGAATTTTTTGTGAATCGGGATGATCTCTTTCCTGTTTACCCTTGCCATTGGAATATCCCCAATGGTTCGGAAGGTGGACCGGTAAGAGGAGTGCATCTTACGGACTCGTGTACCCCTGTGTAATAGTCCATATTCGTCAGATGTAGGGCCAAACATGCAGACCATGACTTCTGCGATATCGGCATTCCCGGCAGCAAACATGGCATGCATCAGGTTCAGGGCAGCATCGGAGCTGGGCCGGTCGGAAGATCTTTGTGAGCCAACCAGGATGATCGGGACAGGTGGATTTTGCACCATGAAGGTCAGGGCGGCACCGGTGTGATGGAGGGTGTCTGTACCATGTCCTATGACAATGCCATCGATCCCTTTTTCGATTTCCTTGCCAATCGCTTTAGCAAGGGTCATGTATTGCTGTGGCCCCATGTTTTCACTGAAGACGGCAAACACTTTCTCGGTATCCAGGTTACAGATATCTGCCAGCTCAGGTACGGCACCGTAAAGTTCGCCCGGAGTAAAAGCCGGGATCACCGCACCGGTACGATAATCCAGGCGGGAGGCGATGGTTCCGCCGGTACCGAATAGTTTTACGTATGGCAAACCAGGTGTGACAGGGAATGCCTTTTCAGGGATCTTATAGACTGCTTTCTTGTACCCGGTCTCTTTCATATCCTTGATGGTCCTGATATCGATACCCACATTATATCCTGTGGGGATCTTCAGCACGATGTGCTTGTCGTCATCATTTTCCGACCTTGGAAGGATGGTACCGTTAAAAGTACCACGGGTGGTATTGATCACCGCCTGACCCCAAACGCGTGTTTGGAATTTCTTCAATATGTCGAGTGCATCTCCTTTATAGCCCTGAAAAAAATCGTCCGTCATGGAATTATTTTTAAAACTATTTAATATTTACTGTTTGCTATTTGCTATTTCTGAACTGTATCAGACAGTTCTTTCATGGATAAATTACCCAGTGCCAATGGCCTGAGTTCTCCCATGATCCAATCCGTTTCATCCTGTTTTTTGTCCGATATTCCGACCTGTTTAAACTTCTTTTTAAGGAATGGGATGTGCGAGACAACCTCTTCTTTGGGCAATTCCTTGTATTTGATCACCGTCAGCACAGAAGGGAAATCCATCTTTGGATGTTCATAGAGCACCGGAAGCATCTTGGCGGCCAGTTCAATGTCGAGATTTTCCTTTTTCAGGTAACGGAAGAGCGCATAAATGATCTTGTAGTTGAATTCCTCTGCCGGGGTATAATGTCCTTCAATAAATTTGAGCTTATGGCCAAAGAAAGTCCCCACAAATTTAGGATTCAGCTTCAGCTCCTTGATAATCCTTTCGATGAGCAGGAAGTGGTTTCTTTTAAAAATATAAGTATATGTATCTTCAGGGATATCCCATTTTATTAACTGATGGTAGCGGTCAATAACATCGGTGGGTAAATCCTTGCCTATTTCCACAATAGTTTCTTCCTCCAGTGGGATAGGTGCTGAATCAGTATCAGGGTACATGCGGTCGGCACCGGGGAGCACCCTTTCAAAGATCGTAGTTCCGTCCCTGAAAGATTTCCTGGTTTCGTTGGGTACACCGTCGAATGCCATCTGACATCTTTCTTCGATGGTTTCCAAAGCGGTACTGACATCATCCTGTGGCCCCCAGAAGATAAGCTGGGCATCATCTTCCTTGGTTTTAAGTTCTTTTCTGACTTTTTGCCATTCTCTTTTCGGTATGGATGGCTTTAACTCTTCTGAATGGATCATGTTGGGCATGTCCAGGCAGGCAATGACTTTCAGGCGTTCAGAAATTTCATTGGCAAATATTTTACCGGGTTGGGTAAAATGAGACAATATCCCTTTAAACCCCGGGAGGTTGACAGCAACAATATTTTTATGTTCTTTCCCGGCTGATGTCAAAGGTGCAAACCTGAAATTAAAATTATGCAAATTGAGTTTTTTATGTTCAATGGCCCATTTCCCAGGCTCCGGAATGCGCTTATTAAGATCCTCCAGGATGCTTAGCAATGCCCATTGCCTGAAGGCTTCGTTATGGGTCAGTTCCGGGATCCACTTGATATGGGCAACCCCTTTGATCTCCACACGGGTACCTCCTTTACAACTTACATTTACATCCTGCCGTCCGGCACCAATGCCTGTCCTGACCTTTCCTGTACTGCGGTTCAGGAAGCGGATATAATCACAGGCTTCCCTTACCTCATCCGGGTTAGCACAATCAGGATAGGTAACGGTTTCAATAAGGGGTATTCCAAGCCTGTCTGTTTGATATGTACGGATATGTCCAATATCGGAGACCTCACGGCAGGAATCTTCTTCCAGGCTGAGTTGGATCAACCTTATCTTCTTATGCTTCAGAGGAATTTCCCCTTCAACTCCAATAATGGCCGTCCGCTGAAAGCCGGTTGGGATGCTGCCATCGAGGTATTGCTTGCGGGTGATGTGTACTTCTCCAACGATATTCAACTTTGAAAGTAAAGATATTTCTATGGCGATATTCAGCGCTTCCTCATCGATGGTAAAAGGTGGTGTATCGTCCACATCATAAGTACAGGCTGTTTCATTTTTAATGCGGTAGATGATCTCCTTCCTGGTTTTAAACTCCATCAGGGCTGTGCCATCATACTCACCGAGTTCACTCAGGGTGGGACGCATGTGGCGGATCAACTCAGCATCGTAGTCGACATGTTTATTATACAGCCCGGCCGGACAACGGCAGAATAGCTTTTCTCTTGTTTTTAGTTGCTGGTGTACTTCCAGCCCGGACATAAACCCAATACGGTCGTAATCAGCCTGTGTAGCTTCCTTCCTGGTTACATACCCGATTTTTTTTAAGGAATTGAAGTAGTTATCCTTTGGATCAAATTGTTTACTCATACGAATGGCAAGACAGGATTAAAAAATAGAAAATTCAAGTGTCAAATGTATAAAATTTTCGATCATTATTCGTGCTTGTTTGAAAATCGTATCCGAGTGAACGGTGAACAGTGAAGAGAAATGATTAGAGTATATAAGGGATTACTGCCTTTCTTTCTTTTGGGTAGTCTTCAAAATGACCTTGGTACCATTTATGATGATCAAGGGCGCGCGGGATAAGATTAGCCATGGTCCAGGCTGCAAAAGATAAGCCTGGTAAACACCAGGTAAGCACAGCATAACCTGTCCACTCTATAATTTCTCCAAAGTGGTTTGGACAGGTGACATATTTAAATAAACCTCCATAAGGGATCTGGTACCCATTTTCACTGTTCTTGCGCAGGTGAATCAAGCGGTTATCGGATTTCCAGTTGATATACATGCCCATGAAGAAAAGGATGACACCGAGGATAAAGCGCCAGTCACCAAGCCAGGCTAAGGAATAATCTCCTGCAAAATTCCCCAGGAAATATCCAATGGAAAAGCCGTTAACCAGATTGAAACAGATGGCCATTAAAACAATAATTATGGGCATTTTCTTGCCTTTGGTTTTCAGCCTGAATGGAAACACCACTACCCGGTTGAAATAGTGAAATGTGAAAAGTAAGAGGAATATCCAGGCGACGACAGGTTTGCTGCCATTACCCAAAATGAAAAACAAAACAGGAAGTACCAATGCGGGTATTTCCATAATGATCCACCCGGCACGGTTAGAGATCATTGGCCCCCAGGTACTTTTCGAATGCCGGCCATAGGGTGCTGTGACTTTAAGCAACAGGGTAAAAGTCATTACCGCAACCCCGATCCAAATCCAAATAATCGTATTAAATGTATAAAAATCCATAATTAAGAAATCAGTTCACTGTTCACTGTTCACCGTTCACCGTTCACCCTTCACTGTTCACCCTATTTAGTCTTATGAATGACAAATGGGCTGGGGAAACCCAATCTATTAATCTCAGGCAGCATCTTAGAGGCTTGCAAACTGTCGTTAAAGCCTGCGACACGCACCTTGAAAATATCATTGTCCCTAATGATTACCACAGGCTTGCCAGTGGCTTGAATCAATCTCCGTTGGGCTGATAAGGCGTTCTTCTTAAGCTTATAGGACCCGGCCTGGATAAAGACTTTAAATGGAATTTCCTTTTCAATCCCATCTATAATGGATGAACCCTTAAAGCCTTTTTCCTCCAGGCTTGTAAGCATCTTCTCGGCTTCCTGTCGATTTGGCAATGCCGTGATCCTGAGTTTATTCAGGCCGTTCTCCTTGATAATTTCTACATTGTTCCGAGGTACTGCCAAAGCATAACTCTGACGTTGAAGCGGATCAATATGCGCTCCGGACCTGTCGATCCTGTTTACCTGTGTCTGACCCCGGATACCGGTCTCAGGGAAACCTTCGGATACTAGGCCGGGAATAACTTGCTTCATTTCGGTACTGTCAACAAATCCGGAAATCCTTACTTGCTTGAATTCGTCGTCGATTGGCCTGAGGCCTTCAATGCTTATCAATGCATAACGGCCAATAACTTTCACCAGTTTCTTCTGTGCTGCGATGGCATCTTCTTTCCGCTCATAAACGCCTACCTGAATGACTGCTTTTTCAGCTGGCTTCCTGCCCGTTTTTTTGATGATGAAAGCCCTTGGATAGCCGGCTTCAACAAGGTTTGGCATAAAACGTTTTGCTTCTTCGATACTGGCAAATCCTATGATCCATACTTTACTTTTGCCATCTTCATTGATGACCAGTACCGGCAGTTGTTTTCTGACCTGCAATGCCAGGGCTTTACGTTGCATGGCTCCAATTGGGGCATCGGCATCCATCAGCATATTTTTCTGTGTGCTGATATTAATACTGGATTCCGGGAAGCCTGTTGCGATCAACTTGGGAGCCATTTGCTTCATTTCATTGGTATCGGCAAAACCTGAGATCCTCACTTTATTATGTTCATTATCAGGTTGTGGTAATTCCTCAACCATGACCAATGCCCGGCGTCCTTTACCCGTAACACCGGAAAGGCTTTTCTTTGCTGCAAACGCAGTGAATTTGCGCTCGTAAGCAGCCACCTGCACCACAGCTCCCATTGGGATCTTTTCACCTTCTTTATTGATGAAGTAAGTTTCGTCATAACCCGCTGTCACAATATCCGGGATATACCTTGAAGCATCTGATTCGTCAGCAAAACCTGTCACCCTGACCCTGTACAATCCCCCCTCTATTACGATCATCACAGGATGGTTTGTAAGAGTCTTTAACATCCTTTGAGCTGAAACAGCATCTTCTTTTTCTCTGAATGCACCCACCTGGATAACAATGCCAGCCAGGGCACGTTCCCGAATCTTTCCATAAACATAGGCATCAGGATAGCCTGCCGTAATCAATTCCCTGATTTGTCGTGATGCTTCCCGGCTATTTTCAAAGCCGGTTATCCAGACGATGTATTTACCATCCTCATAGGTCAGCATAACAGGTTGGCCAATAGCCACGCTCAGACTTTGCTGGGCTGCAATGGCATCACTCTTACGTTTAAATTTGCCCACCTGTACGACCACGCCAAGGGGTATGGCATCACCTGTATGCCGGATCAGGTACCATTCCGGGAAACCATTGGCTACCAATTCAGGAATGTATTGTATCGCGTCTTCACGTTCATCAAAACCCGTTAAGCGTACTTTATGATACCCTTCTTCAACAACGATAGAGACAGGCCTGCCGGTGAATGCTTTTAGCCTGTCATAAATTTCTATTGCATTTTCCTCGTTTTCGAAAGCCCCTATCTGTATGAAGATACCCCGCAGATCCTCAATAATCGGCTCGGCAATTAGCGTATCTGCCTGGCTTATGATTGGTTCAACTTCGGCAATAACTTCAAGTGTATCCTCTGCCGGAGGAATCACTTTCATGGTATCAATGAATGAAGATTCGAGGGTAAACTCAAGGTCATCGATATAATCACCATCAAAACTTGACTTAATTCTAAAAGCCAGGGCAGGAGGAGTAGATTTCAGTGACAGCTTATCCAACTGGTTGACATCTACCCGGGCTGTATAGGAGCCCGGAGGAAGACCCATGTATGTAAAATAGCCATCCCATTCTGTCAGCACCCGTGCTACTTTTAAAGAGTCAATATCAAAAATGTTCACAATGATCCGGTCCTGTCCTCTTTTCCTGCCATTTCTGATCAGATAAACCATACCGGA